>JAZOMK010000159.1:0-7164 GCA_045653985.1 Clostridia bacterium
CGTTCAAGGTTGCCGCAACACAGTAATGTGAAGATTTTTTGTGCCCGTTACTTATCCCATGAACGCAAAGCCCTAATCCCCTCAGTCATATCCTTCTCCCAATCACCGGTTCTTAAACCGGCTTCAATGGAAACGGTGCCATTGTAGCCAATCCTTTTAAGTTCAAAAATAAATTCCTTGATGTTTTCTTCATCAACTGAATCGGGAACTTTACGTATTTTATCATTGCCGTAAACCGCAGCAGCAATATGTGTATGTATGAGCAAGTCTGCATTATTCCCTAAAGTATTGATGTTTTCACATTCAGCCATCATATGGAAGCTATCAGCAAGAACTTTAATTTCGGGGCGGTTAAGTTCCCTGATAAATTCGCAGGATTCCTTAACGGTATTAAAAATATTTGTTTCAGCCTTGCATAAAGGTTCAATAGCAATGGGTATATCGTATTTTTTGGAGAAGTCAGCAATGATATTGCCATACTTAAAGATAGTTTTCATTGCGTCTTCGTAAGTCATTGTATCGGGATATTTACGGGTAGGACCTGAGCCCCACACAACGATTTCAATGCCCAATTCCTTTGAACGTTTAAAGCCGATATCAAGGAAAGCTATTATTTCTTCCTCCGTCATGGCATCATCGCCAAAGAAGTGTTGTTCATTATAGAAAAGTCCATTTGCCCTTGTAATGGGAAGTCCAACTTCCTTGCTTATTTTAAGCCATTCAGCATATTCTTCTTCGCTTAACGTTGCAACTGATCTGAACGCAGTTTCAAAATAATCAAAACCAAGTTTTTTTGCTAATGTGTATGACAAACCATTTATTGCACCTGTTGCACCAAATTTCATAAAAAATATTCCTCCTAAAGATCAATTTATTATATTTTACCACCCTGATATTTTAATTTCCTTTATTATTTTATGATTAAAGCTTCGTTTTATTAAAATTTTAAGATTTTTTATATTTTCCTGCCGATATGCCCATTTCTTTTTTAAAAGTTTTCATAAAATGCACTTCGTCAAGAAAACCACAAGAATATGCAACTGACTTTACTGAAAGGTCAGTATTTTTTAAAAGCGAACAAGCAAGGTCTATCCTCTTTTTTACAACGTACTTTATAACCGTTACGCCATACTCTTTTTTAAATTGCCGTAAAAGCTGTGCATGCGAAATGCCAACGTCCTGGCAAAGGCTGTTTATGTTAAACTCCGGCAAGGAAAAGGTCTGGTCAATATGCTCCTTTATTGCTTTTATTCCCGTAACGTTTTTTTGCACACACATTTCAAGAATCTTATAAAAGGTTGAAAGCGCAGTAAAATAGCCGCCCCTTTCCTCAACAAGCGCATCAAACATACTTTTTAGGGCAATTTGAATTTCCGAAAACTTATCACATTGCAGTACGGGATTTTCCACCGAAAAGCCTAAAATTTCAGCATATTCCTCCCCGATAGGACTTTTCATCGAAAACCACATATACTCCCAAGGGTCATTTTTATCAGGAAAATAACGCATTTTCACGCCGCTTGGCGTTAAAAACATCTGCCCCTTTTTTATATGGTACGTCTTGCCGCCTATCTGATAAACACCCTTGCCCGAAAAAACAAAATGCAATGAACTTTTATTTTGCACCCATAAATTTGTCATAGGCTTTACGTATTTAAAATCATCATACCCTACACACAAAAGGCACGTATCTGCCTTATTCGGAAAGTGTTTTACATACTGTTGTTCTTTTAAAAAACCACTCATTTCACATCACCTACAACTATGATATCACAATTATGTTTTTTTGTAAATGATAAAAAAACACAGCATTTTGATTATTTTTCACATTGCAAAAATCAAAAAAACACAGTATCATTTAAAAAAACGAAAGGATGATACTAATATGTTAAAGGCTTGCGTTATCGGTTTAGGAAACCGCGGATTTTCTCTTTTAAGAAGTGTTATAATAAATAATGAGGACATTGAAGTTATTTCCATTTGCGATATTTATGATGACAGAATTGCCCGTGCAAAGGAAGTAGTACCTCAGGCAAATTGTTTTACTGATTATAAGGAGGCACTTAACCAAAAGGGTACTGACATTGCCTTTGTTTTTACCGGTTGGGAGCTTCATGCTGAAATTTCTATCTATGCAATGGAAAAGGGCATCGCAGTTGCCAGCGAGGTTGGCAGCGAATATTCACTTGAAAATTGCTTCAATTTAGTGCGCACCCAAGAAAGAACCGGCACACCTTATATGCTTATGGAAAACTGTTGTTGGAATAAAGAAGAGCTTTTAGCAACAGCAATGGCAAGAAAGGGCTTCTTTGGTGAAATCGTACATTGCTCAGGCGCTTACGGTCATGATATAAGAGAAGAAGCCGTTTACGGACACGTAAACCGCCACTATCGTTTTGATAACTATAAAAACCGTTGTCTTGACAACTATCCTACCCATGATTTAGGCCCCATTGCCAAGCTTCTTGATATTAACAGAGGCAACCGCATTTTAACTGTTTCATCATTTGCATCAAAATCAGCAGGTTTAATGGAATACATCAAAACTCGCCCCGATGCAACGGAAGAAATGAAAAACACTATATTTAAGCAAGGCGACATTGTTGATACAATTTTAACTTGTGCCAATGGTGAAACTATCCGCCTTTGCCTTGATACAAGCCTTCCCCGTACATACAGCCGTCAGTTTACCGTACGCGGCACAAGGGCAAGCTATCATCAGGATTTTAATGCGGTTTTTGTTGACGGTGAAACCGAATATTGGTCAATGCCCGAATATTTAAGCAAAAATATGAATAATGCAGAAAAATATCACGACGAATATTTGCCAAAGTTATGGAAGGACGTAACCCCCGAAATTTTAAAAGCAGGTCATGGCGGTATGGATTGGTTCTGCTATAAAGCATTTACCGATGCAGTTAAAAATAAAACTGAAATTCTTGTTGACGTTTACGATTCAGCCGTATGGCAGGCAGTAGGCGTGTTATCTGAAATTTCAATTAAAAACGGTGGTGCGCCCCAAGCAATGCCTGACTTTACCAACGGCAAGTGGATGCACAGAAAACGTCTTGATGTTTGCGAACTTTAAAGCTTGACTTTATACCTCGATTGTTGTATAATCTAAAAAAACAACATTCGAGGTATTTTTTATGAAACTTTCAACACAGACCGACGTTTTTGCAAAAAAATTTGGCGAAGAAAAGGCGATTCAGTTACTTGCTGAAGCAGGCTATGATGCCGTTGATATTTCCTGCTTTGATATGACTTATAAGGATGCACCAACGCCAAAAAACACATCCGAGTATCTTTCCCACGCAAAAAAATTGAAGAAAATTGCCGATGATTGCGGTGTTTACTTCAACCAGGCTCACGCACCGTTCCCATCAAGCAAAACTGATGATTGTGTTGAATATAATAAGGATATTATTGAACAGATTATCCGCTCAATGGAATTTTGCGCAACTGCAGGGGTTAGAAATATTGTTGTTCACCCCAAACAGCACCTTACTTACTTTGAGGGCAACAATAAGCAGATTTTAAAGGAAATCAACCTTGAATTTTATAATTCCCTTGTACCCTACTGTAAAGAATTCGGCATCTGCGTTTGTACCGAAAATATGTGGCAGTATGATGAAAACAGAAAAATCGTACATTCCACCTGTGCTTCACCTGAAGAATTTAAAGAATATATTGACATGATAAACAGTCCTTACTTAAAGGGTTGCCTTGACGTTGGTCATGCCTTCCTTGTTGATGAGGATATCCCAAATTTCATTAAAGTTTTAGGTTCTGATTTGAAGGCGCTTCACGTACACGATACCGGTTATAACATTGACCTTCACCGCCTGCCTTACACCTGTGGCGGTATTGATTGGGAAACGGTTATGGAGGCTCTTGCCGCAATCAATTATGATGGCGAACTTACCTTTGAATCCGACAACACCTTACTTCGTATGCCTGATGAAATGCTTATGCCAACTGCAAAATATATGGTTGAAATGGGCAGACACCTTATCCGTCGTTTTGAAAGCTACAAGAAATAATTTTAAACCCCTATGACAAAAAAGTCATAGGGGTTAATTTTATCAATATTTAAAACTTTTCAACTTGCTTTGTTTCAGAATCAAAAACAACTGTATATTCAAAATTAAGAATGTTTACTGTATTTAATTTTTTCATCCATTCAGCCGTTTCCTGCGTTTTGAAAGGACCTTTAAAAGGCTCGCCATCGCCTAAATAATTATAATTATACCAGAGCCAATCAGGCGTTGCCCAGAAGCAATACGTCGGCTGAACTTTTTGATAAAATTCTTCCGTTACACCTTGCTGTCCGTGATGCGCCATCTGTACCGCATCAGCCTTTAAATCAACCCCCGAATTCATCAATTTTTCGCCTGCTTCAATACCTAAATCGCCCAAAACAAGGAAAGTAAAATCGCCCTCAGTAATTCTGAAAACTGCCGATTGGTTATTTATGGGGTTATCTAAAATTTCAGGATTTTTCTCGGCAAGCACCTCAATTTTCATACTTCCCAAATTAAAAACCTGACCTATTTTAACGTCAAAATATCTTTCATCAAGATTCTCTTTTGCAAAATCATTCCATACTCTTACTTCTTCGGCATCGCGTTGTTTTTCAAGCCCTATCCAATCACTATCAACCTGCGATGCGCCGATTTTATCGTACGTTATGCCCTCAGGCTCACTTAAAACCTCCATAATTGCGTTGTGATGGTCGCAATGCGGATGTGTTATAAGCCACAAATCAACGTGTCCGCCTAATTTTTTAATAATTCTTTTAACCTCGCAGCCATTGCCTGAATAGCCACCATCTATATAAAGAACTTCGCCCGTTTTCGCTTGTACGGCGTAGCCCATCATCTGTTTGGAATTCATATTTGTCTGCTGAATAATTTTCATAAAAAAGCACCTCCGATACCTTTAAATTATACACCTAAATCTACAAAAAATCAATACCCCTGTTGACTTTTTTCGCTAAATATTATAATATATTTTCAGGTGATTAAATGAAATATTTTATTGATTTTTCTTCCAATCCATCAATGCGGGCAAAGGAAATTGTAAAAGAGCAATTAAATACTGACGTTTTGTATTTTCCAAGCGGCAAGCCTTATACTAAGACTTCGCAAATCAGCATCAGCCACTCAGGCGAAAACGTGCTTGTAGGCATAAATGAAAATGACATCGGTGTTGATATTGAAGTTATAAGGCAATTTGATAAACGTCTTATTACTCGTTACTTTTCAAAGGACGAGCAAGCTTTTATCAAAACTGATAATGATTTTTTTAAAATCTGGACGGTTAAGGAAGCCTACCTCAAATTGACCGGTGAAGGCTTGAAAGGCATAAAAAAGTTGAACGTTATTAAGGATAATCAACTTTTTATTGAAAACTGTAACATCATTTCTTTTGAGGAAAAAGGCTGTCAGATAGCCATTGTGTATAAGTAATATGGATAATATTTTTTCTAACCACTTAAAGGATCTTTCAGAAAAATCCGATAAAAAATTCAGATACACCTTTACCGAGTTTTTAAGTCTTGATGAGCAAAGCACCTTAAAAAGCATTGAGCGCGAATTATGCAAATTCACTTTATTTGGTGGTGCATCGGGGTGTGAAAGAGTTGTTGCACGTTTTGGCAATCCAGATGATTTTGGCTACGAGGAGAACTTTCCCATAACCATCCTTAAAATTCAGCCAAAACTAAAAAAGTTTTCCGATGATTTAACCCACCGCGATTTTTTAGGTGCGCTTATGAACTTAGGTATTGAGCGCAAATTTTTAGGTGATATAATCGTAAAAGATAACGTTGCCTATCTTTTTGTTATTGAAAAACTTGCCGACTATATCTGCGAAAATCTTTCGCGGGTAAAGCATACTGTAATTACCATTGAAGCTGCCGATAACCTGCCCGAGGGCGAATTATTCAATACCGAAAGCATTTCCATCCCGGTTTCTTCCCTGCGCCTTGATTGTCTCATTGCAGGTATATATAATCTTTCAAGAAGTCAAGTAGTAGAAATATTTTCCGCCCAAAAGGTTTATGTAAACGGCAGACTAATTGAAAACATCAGCCATATACCCAAGGAAAATGACGTAATTTCCGTTCGTGGCTTTGGAAGATTCATTTTTTCATCAACAGGCGGTACTTCAAAAAAAGGCAGAACGTACGTAAATTTAGATAAATATGTGTAAAAAAAGAAGGCAAAAATGATATGCACCTCCAAAAGTGTCTAACTTTTGGGGTGCATATCAAAAAAGCCTTCTTTTAATTTTTATGTCATTCAACCTCTACCGCAAAAGTGCGAGAAAATTCACAGTACAAGGCGTGGTATCCTGAACGCGAGGGCGCTTACAAGACGGTAAGTAACCGAGCGTTCAAGGTTGCCACAACACAGTAATGTGAAGATTTCTCGTGCTTTTATTTATACTTGGGAAGCCACTCCCCATGTGCCTCAATTAAATCATCAAGCATTTTTGCCATATGGTCAATAGAAAGTTCAGAGGAAACCATAGGATCAAGCATAAATGCCTGAAGGATTTTCTCTTTCTTTAAAGTTTTGGCGGCTTCAATGGTTAAAAGTTGTACGTTTGCCTGAATTGAGTTAAGTGCGGCAAGTTGGGTGGGAAGTTCGCCCACAAAAGTAGGTGTAATGCCGTAACCATTTACAAGGCAAGGCACTTCAACACAAGCTTTTTCGGGGAGATTTGTAATAACTCTGCCCGTATTTAAAACGTTACCGCCAATCTGATAAGGTGTGTCCGTAACAATCGAATCCATAATATGTGAAGCATACTCTCTTGAACGTGTATGTTCAATTTTACCGCCTGACATAATCTCTTCATAAGCCTTTGCCCAGCCTGCAATCTGGTTTACGCAACGGCGAGGATATTCATCAAGAGGAATATTATATCTATCAATAAGTTCAGGATACTTTGATTTGATAAACCAGTTGTTATACTCCGCATTATGCTCACTTGATTCCGTACAATAGTAGCCTAAGCGACGTACATATTCATAACGCACAAGGTCTTTACATTCCTTGTCATTTTCAAGTTTATCATTAACGCGTTTTTTTATTTCAGGATAAAGATCATTGCCGTCCTTATCCTTAATTTCAAGAAGCCAACCCATATGGTTGA
>JAZOMK010000160.1:0-6442 GCA_045653985.1 Clostridia bacterium
TTCGGCAGAATGTATGGTGTATTTTTTATCAATGGTTTTAAGAAAATTTTCTGCATTTTTCGTTATTCCTCTTACTGAATATATGTGAATATCGCTATTATTTTTACGCATAAATTCTATGATTTTATTTTCATCAATTCCTGAAAAAGAGTTGTCTGTTAGAGTGTTTTCAGGAAATTTTTCTTTAAAAATTTTATAATCGGCAAATAATAATGAAACTAATTGACTTTCTTCTGTTCTTTTTTTTGCTTTTTTCTTTTCTGTCAGTTGACGAACTTTTGAACGGATAGTATAATATAAATAAGAAAAAACAAATGCGGCTAAAAATGCAAAAAACATTGCACCGTTTTTTGTCGGATAAATATATTCGGCTATTACGTATGATAGGATAAAGAAAATCGGATATAAAACTATACTGAATATTAAAATCATAATAACACCTCGTAATGATTTTTAACAAAAAAGGTGAAGGATATACTATGAAAATTGGAATTATGGGAGGCTCTTTTGATCCTGTGCATTTAGGACATCTTGATATGGCTGAAAAATGTCAGGCTGAATTTAAACTTGATAGAATTATGTTTCTGCCATCAGGTGAGCCGCCACACAAAAGTAACGTTACGGATAAAGAAATACGCATTAAAATGCTTGATGAAGCACTGAAAAATTATCCAACGTTTTTTTTAAGCAGAATGGAAGCTGATCGTCCTGGCAAAACGTATACATTTGATACTGCAAGTGATCTGGCCGGTGATGGTAATGAATATTATTTTATCATCGGTGGCGATTCTCTTAATACGTTGCATAAATGGTATAGGGCTGAAGAACTTTTTAAAATAATGAAGTTTATCGTTGTTGATCGTCAGCACGTTGACGAGAATAGTACTCTTGCTGAAAAAATGGGTGCAAAGCTTTATTTTTCGGTACATACGGGACTTGATATTTCTTCAACTGAAATTCGTGAAAAAGTTAAAAATAATCAATCAATAACAGGGTATGTTACCAATAACGTTGCGGAGATTATTGAAAAATATGAACTATACAAAAATTGAAATTTTTAAAGAAAAATTAAAGAAGGATTTAAAGCCGCAAAGATATCAACATACGTTGTATACTACGTTAAAAGCGATGGAATTATCTGTTGGTACAAATGCGGATAAAGAAAAAGTTTTAATTGCATCACTTCTTCATGATTGCGCAAAATATATGCAACCTGATGAAGAGCAAAAAAAGATAGTTGAAGATTTTTTGTTGTGTGAACCTATAATTCATGGTCCTTTAGGCGCTGTTGTTGCCCAAAAAGAATATGGCGTTACTGATGAAATAATATTAAATGCAATAAAATATCATTCAACGGGCAGACCATATATGACTGATGAAGAAATTATTGTTTGTCTTGCTGATGCTATTGAAGATTCAAGAGATTATCCAAACCTTGAAAATATAAAGAATGCAACAAAAAAAAGCTTAAAATATGGTCTTTTTGTATATCTTCAAGGTGTTGTTGAATATGAACAATCAAAAGGAAATAAAATACATCATTTAACGTTAGAAACAATAGAATGGCTCAAGGGGATTTTATGAAAAAACAAGAACTTATCGAAAAAATTTGCAATGCAGCATTGGATAAAAAAGCTGAAAATGTTGTGGTAATGGATATTGCCGAATTAACCGTTATTGCTGACAATTTTATAATTTGCTCAGGCTCATCCCATTCTCAGGTAAAGGCAATATGTGATAATATTGAAGAGCAATTAAAAAAAGCGGGGGAGGATGCTGTGAAAATTGACGGCTACAATGATGCCCATTGGATAGTTATGGATTATGCCGATGTCTTTGTTCATATTTTCTACTATGAGGATCGCAATTTTTACAATCTCGAACGTTTGTGGAACAATGGAAACAACTTATATGTGTTTTCTAATAAATAGCCCATAAAAAATACAGATAAACCGCATAAAAATGCGGTTTTTTTGTTGCAAATATCCTTTAGTTGTGCTATAATAAACAAGAATGTTAATTTATATAAAATAAGAGGTCGAGTGTACATGGAAAAGTTTAAATTGCGTCTTGATGTAAATAATATGATGGCTGATTATATCGGTGAAAAAGGTTTTACCGATGAGGATTTAAAATGTGTTATGCCTAAAGCTGAGGCTGCCTTTAATTATGTTAAAGAAAATCGCGGCACAGGTATGATGGGCTGGACAGAACTTCCCTATAATCAGGATGAAATAGTTGAAGATATTTTGCTTACGGCAAAAAATATTCAACAAAAATTTGATTATTTTGTTGTTTTAGGTATTGGCGGAAGCGCTCTTGGACCTATTGCTATACAACAGGCACTTAATCATATGCACTATAATGAGCTTTCAAAGGAAAAACGTAACGGTTGTCCTAAACTTTATGTTGAAGATAACGTTGATCCTGAAAGAATGGTTGCTCTTTTTGATGTTATTGATCTTGAAAAAACTTGCTTTAACGTTATTTCAAAGTCAGGTAGCACATCTGAAACAATGACACAGTATCTCATTTTATGGGATGCGCTTAAAAAGGCAGTGGGCGATAAAGCAAATGAGCATATCATTGCTACAACTGATGCTGAAAAAGGTAATCTTATTAAACTTGCTAATAAAGAAGGCTTTAAAAAGTACGTTATTCCTGATGGCGTTGGCGGCAGATTCTCTGAAATGTGCCCGGTAGGTCTTCTTGCTGCTGCAGTATGCGGTATTGACATTAAAGCAATTCTTGCAGGTGCAGCTTATATGGATGAAATTTCAAACAGCGGTGATATTTATTCAAACTCACCTTTGATGGCAGCTTCACTTCAGTATATGGCAATGAATAAAGGTTATAATATCTCGGTAATGATGCCTTATGCTGATGGCCTTAAATATATGGCTGACTGGTATTGCCAGCTTTGGGGCGAATCATTAGGTAAGAAGAATGACCTTGCAGGCAATGTTGTAAACGTTGGCCAGACTCCTGTTAAAGCTCTTGGCGTTACTGATCAGCACAGCCAGGTACAGCTTTATACCGAAGGTCCTTTTGATAAAGTTATAACAATTCTTGGCGTTGATAATTATCGTGCGACTGTTAAAATTGCTGATGGTTGTGAAGACATTCCTGCTGTAAACTTCCTTTGCGGACATACAATGAATGAACTTATCACAGCTGAAAGAAATGCAACAGAGTATGCTTTATTAAAGAGTGGTCATCTTAACCACACAATTATGCTTCCTGAAGTTAATGCTTTCACTATTGGCGAACTTATGTATTTCTATGAGCTTGAAACAGCATATTGTGGCGCAATGCTTAATATCAATACTTTTGATCAGCCCGGTGTTGAAGAAGGTAAAAATGCTACTTATGCACTTTTAGGCAGACCTGGATATGAAGAAAAGAAGGCTGAACTTGAAAACAGACCTGAAAAATCATCCAAATATATTATTTAATTAGGAGCAAGGTTATGGAAATTACTTTTGATACCATTTTTCGGGTTATTCTCAAGTCTATAACGCTTATTTTAATTTGTTCTATCCTTTGTGGTGTTAGTGCTTTTGTTGTAAGCAAATACGTAATGGCACCTACTTACGTTTCGGTTCTTGAGATTAACATCATTGGCACACAAGATTCTGATGGCGGTATAGTCAGCGAAAATAACCAATGGGTTTTTGCGAACCGTCTTGTAAAAACTTGTAAGGAAATTATTGAAACCAATACGTACAAGCACAAGGTTAAAGATGTTGCGAATATAGATCATAAGCCTTCATACACAGTATCTTATGATGAAGAAACTACCGTTATAGGCATAACCGTTCAGGATAAGAGCAATGATGATGCCTACAAGATTGCAAGGGCTATAGAAGCAACGGTAAACGACCATCTTGTTGAAAAAACTGCTACTTCTGTTTCTGTACGTGTTATTGAAGAACCTGTTAAACCTATTGCACCTTCAGCACCAAACGTTACGCTTAATACAATACTTGCAACATTGATTGGTGCGGTTGTTGTAGTAATAATACAGTTAATACGTGAAATCTTCGGTACAAAGGTTAAGGATGAAGATGAATTAAGGAAACGTTATGACTTCCCCGTTATTGCATCAATTCCTGACTTTAACGAGGCAATGCGTAACAGTTATAAATACTCATATTCAGACTATGTTTCAAGGGGGAATAATAAATAATGGCTACTAAAACTCCTTATACAAAGTATAACCGTTCAGGTGATTCTGTATTTTTTACAGTAGAAGCATATAAGCTTGCAAGAACAAATATTGCCCTTTCTATTATTAAGCAGGGCTGTAAAAGAATTGTTTTTACAAGCTCAGTAGCAAGCGAAGGTAAAACAACTACTTCTTGTAATATTGCTGCGGCATTCTCAAAGCATTTAAACACAAAAACAGTTATAGTTGATTGCGACCTTCGTAAACCAACAGTAAGCAAATTCTTTAAGGTTAAAAACAATCCCGGTATAACCAATTATTTGAGTGGTATGGCGGATTTAGACAGTATCATTCAGGTTGTGCCCGGAACTAATCTTGCTGTTGTTCCTGCAGGCATTGTACCTCCAAACCCCTCAGAACTTCTTGCCAGCCAGGAGTTTGCAAATTTCCTTGATGAGCTTTCAAGCAGGTATGATTACATTATTTTAGATACACCCCCTGTTAATATTGTATCTGATGCGCTTCCTGTTGCTGAAAAGTGCGATGGCGTTGTAGTGGTTGCATACGAAGAACGTTCAAATTACGTTGAAATTGACAAAGCAATAGAAGCACTTAAACGTTGTGATACCAAAATAATTGGCTTTATTCTTAACGGCAGTCGTAAAAAAGAAAAGATGAACAGAAAGATTAAGTCGTATAGACGATGAGATTTTTCGACACGCATACACATATTTTACCCGGTATTGACGATGGAGCCAAGAATAAAGAAGAAAGCCAAGAAATGATAGAAATGCTTAAAAATCAGGGCATTACTGACGTAATATTTACACCGCATTTTTATAATTACGAAACAACGCTTGATAAGTTTGTTCAAAAGCGCGATACTGCATTTGAGCAAATTAAAGATTCTTTAGCTGATATAAAAGCTCATATGGGTGCTGAAGTGTATCTTGTTGATACATTATTCGGCATTGATGATATTTCTGAACTTTGCATTGATAAAAGTAATTATATTCTTGTTGAATTGCCTTTTAATGAACATAATCAAGAGAAAATTCTTTCAATGTTAAACAGACTTTGTGTTACTTTTCAGGTTATTCCGATACTTGCGCATCTGGAAAAATATCACTCATTTTTTAACAGTGATTTTTTGCATGAAATAAGTAAAATCGAATGTCTTGTTCAGATTGATATTGACTCGCTTAAACATCCTTTTTTAAGAAAGAAAATCAATAAGTTTATCGAAAGAGGATATATACAGTTTGCAGGCAGTGATTGTCATAATTTAAAGGAAAGAAAACCTAATTTTGACGTTCTTGAAAAGAACTTACCTGCGCTGATGTGTGAGTTTTTACATAATAATAGTGATATTACTTTTTAACCAAAAACAAAAAAAGCCTGCATAGCAGGCTTTTTTTGTTTTACTCATTGTCTTCTATTATATTTTCTTCGGCTTCTTCGATTTCGTCAATATTGACAATTTCATTATCTAAATCATCGTCCATGATTTCATCAATTTTTGAAGTAAGGATTTCGATGATTTTTTTGTTTATTTCATCAGGACATTCTTCATGAAGGAAATGACCGCAAGAGGGGATAGTTGCTGAATAAACTTCAGGTAAAGCATCTTCATATAATTCAAGCATATCAATGGGGTGCCATGTATCTTCTTCGCCCCAGAAAATGTAAGAAGGTGCTTGAATTGAAGATAATTCGTAACCAATATTGCTATCATCCCAATTACTATATGCTATCATTGCAGAATCGAGATTTTCCTTGTTTGAAAGCACTTTGAAATAATGGCGTATAACTTCTTTTTTCAACATTGTGGGATCATAATAACCCTTGCTAAGTACTTTCTTTACTGTTGATTTTCTGAAGAATGTAAAGATAATATCAGAGATTATAGGTGTTGAACAATGTTTGATGTGTGAAGGATATGTTCTTGTAACACCGCCAGGTGTAAGTAAGAATAAACGTTTTACGTATTCGGGATATTTAATTGCAACATCAAGTGCTATGATTGCACCGGTTGAAAATCCTAAAAGAGAAGCTTTTTCGATTCCCATTGCATCCATAAAGTCAACTATCATTTTTGAAAAGTCTTCAATAGTATAGTCAATTTCAGGCTTTGAAGATAAGCCATGACCTAAAAGATCAAGTGAAATAACGTGGCAATGCTCAGATAAAACGCGTACGTTTTTTCTGAAGGTGTACATAGCTTGACCGATGCCGTGAATAAGTATAACCGTTTCACCGTTGCCTTCTTCAAAA
>JAZOMK010000161.1:0-1551 GCA_045653985.1 Clostridia bacterium
CAGAAATGCTTGGCGTAAAAAAAGTATCATTAGAAGATCTTTTTAAAGAATGTCAGGTTATATCAAACCATGTCGCCAATCTTCCTGAAACAGTCGGAATGTTAAATTACGATTTATTTAATCTTATGAAGGACAATGCCGTATTTATAAATACAGGCAGAGGCGCTCAGGTTGTTGAAGACGACCTTATAAAAATCCTGACAGAAAAGCCTTATATAATAGCTATACTTGACGTTACTTTACCTGAACCTCCACTTGAAGATAGTAAATTATATACTCTTGATAACGTTATTCTTACACCTCATATTGCAGGCAGTCTTGGTAATGAAGTTCAACGTATGGGAGAATATATGTGCGATCAATTTATTAAGTTTAAAAACAATATCCCTTATGAATATGAAGTTACATTAAAAATGCTTGAAACCATGGCATAGGAGTTACTATGGAAAGACGCAATATCGATGACCTTATTTTAATAATAAAAAAATCTGTCGAGCAGCACCAGCTCTCGACAGGCAAATATTCACGATGGATATTTGGCGAAAATCGCGATTTAGGCATTAACGAATATGGCTGCGCGGATGCCGCAAACATACTTTACAGCATTGGTGATTTTCCTTCTGAAGAAAATGAGCGTGCACAATGGATACACATTCTTCAATCAATGCAAAATAAAGAAAGCGGTTTGTTTTACGAAAAAACGCACCATCCTTTTCACACCACCGCCCATTGTTCTGCAGCACTTGAACTTTTTGATGCAAAACCTCTTTACAAGTGTTCTTCATTAGAAAAATATACCACAAAGGAAGGCTTATACACACTTTTAAACGAAGAAATTGATTGGAATAACCCGTGGGATGCTTCTCACATGGGTGCAGGCATACTCCCTGCCCTTGTAAATACGAACATGGCGACCTTAGAGTGGAAAGATTGGTATTTTGATTGGATGTGGAACCACACTGACGAAGAAACCGGTTTTATTACAAAAGGTGGCTGTAATAAAAATATTCCGCTTTACGGTTACATGGCAGGAAGCTTTCATTACTTTTTTAATCATGAATATGAACATCGTCCAATGCGTTATCCTGAAAAGGTAATTGATTCATGCCTTTACCTTATGCGTTTAGGTGACTCTACCCCATTAAACGCAGGAATGAAGTCCTTTGTTGGCTTTATTGATATAGATGTTGTTTATTGTCTTACACGTGCAATGCGTCAAACTCCTCACAGATTTTATGAAGCGAAAGCTGAACTTGAAGACTACGCAGAAAAATATCTTAATATGTTCTATAAAATTAACTATGAAAAAGATATATATTTCAACGACCTTCATTCGCTTTTCGGTGCAGTATGTTGCTTATGCGAATTACAGATGGCGCTGCCCGGAAAAATTATAACAACAAAACCGCTAAAACTTGTACTCGACAGAAGACCTTTTATTTAAGGAGTTATCATGGAAAGAGTTGTTATTGATAATATCATTGACAAAATTTACGAATGTGTAAAAAGACATAATTTAGGCGAACCCGGCAAATATTCACGTTGGCTTTG
>JAZOMK010000162.1:0-2844 GCA_045653985.1 Clostridia bacterium
TTATTTTATTATAAAAAGAAAATATATTCCCCTCTTGCCTTTTGAATTTTATTGATTTAAGTTCCTGAAGTTCAAAATTAAACATCTTAATTGTACTATTATTTTCATCATTTAGTAATAAGTATAAAAATTCCTTTAGAATTATTTTTTGCGGTGTAGCATCTAACATGATTTTTCTATCATATTTTAGCATATCTGTTTTGCACAAAAAATTATCATTATATGTAACAGCATAAACAAAATTATCAAAAATACTAAAGTCCGATATATGTTCTCCAAATTTAACATTTTTAATCACTTCACCATTTAAGTTATAAACAGAAATACATCCACTATCTTCACCTGAAACAAATATATCATTATCAACAATAATTTTATTTGATGATTGATCCAAAGTAAAAAAAGAGTGTAATAAAACCTTATCCGAATATACATATACTTTATTCTGACACAAAAAATAAATTTTGCCTTCCTTAATATCCATTGAACAACACTCAGGTACATTATACATATATTGATTTTTGCCAACATTCAAATTAACTTTATCATTGTATAAATCCGCGAACCACACATAATCACCCGTTAGATTATATGTAAAAAAATAAAAAAGCGTGCATCAAACGACGCACGCTTAGTTCGCTAAAAAGAATTATTCTTCTTCCTTTGTAACGATCTGCTTGCCATTATAATAACCGCAAGCCTTGCACATTCTGTGTGCAAGCATCTTTGCATGACACTGAGGACACTCAACAATGCCGGGAAGAGAAAGCTTCCAATTTGCACGTCTTGAGTCACGTCTTGCTCTTGAAATTTTACGCTTAGGTGCGATTGCGCCCATGTGAACACCTCCTTAGTCCACAAGTCCACGCAGGATGGCGAAAGGATTATCTTCGTCAACATCCTCACATGTACAAGATGAAAAATTTTTATCAATACCGCAGTGAGGACACAAACCTTTGCAATCTTCTTTGCACAAACGTTCAATCGGCAAAGAAGAAATAACAGTATCATTCACAAGCGGTTGAAGATCAACAACTGAGTTTTTATTTATAAGTAGTGTTTCATCATCAGAATCAGATGAGAAAATTTCGCTAAAATTAAAATTAAAGTTTTTTGAAAACTCCTTAAGGCATCTGTCGCATTCAAAAATACATTTAACATCAACCTTGCCATAAAAGCGAACATTCTTACCATCTGCAAAATATGAACCATATACTTTAACATCTTCAAACCTAACATTGCCCATATAGTCCATAGGTTCGATTGATGCGTCTATATTAAATTCATATCTATCCCCTTCATTATAAAGAGAATCTTTTACTGAAACAACTATACCCATAACAATACCCAACTATTATATCTATATTTAAAATATTTGTCAATCATTATTTTGAAAGTTCTTTTGTATCGCGTGCAATAACAAGTTCCTCATTAGTAGGAATAACAACAATCTTAACTGATGAATCATCAGTTGAAACGATAGCTTCCTTACCATGGATGGTCTTATTAAGTTCATAGTTCATTTTTGCACCAAGGAATTCAAGCCCTTCAACTGAACCTGCACGTACAGCATCATCATTTTCACCAACACCTGCAGTAAATACGATAGCATCTACACCGCCCATAGCAGCAGCATATGCACCGATAAACTTCTTAACGTTGTAGCAGAAAATATCAACAGCAAGCTTAGCGCGCATATTGCCTTCAGCAGCTGCAGCAGCAAGATCTCTAAAGTCACTACTTACGCCTGAAATGCCAAGCACACCACTCTTCTTATTAAGATATGAATCCATTTCATCAATAGTCATGTTGTACTTATTCATAAGGAAACGAATGATTGCAGGGTCGATATTGCCGCAACGTGTACCCATAGGTAAACCTTCGATAGGTGTAAGTCCCATTGTTGTATCAAGGCACTTTCCGCCCTTTACAGCAGCAATACTTGAACCATTACCTAAATGGCAGGAAACAATATTGATGTCTTCAGGATTTTTTCCTAAAATTTCAGCGCAACGCTGTGAAACAAACTTGTGGCTTGAACCGTGGAAACCGTATCTTCTAACTTTATGTTCTTCATACGCTTCGTAAGGAAGACCATAAATAAAGCTTGTTGCAGGCATTGTCTGATGGAATGCTGTATCAAATACACCAACCATAGGTGTGTTAGGCATAACAGCCTTACAAGCCGCAATACCCTGAAGGTTTGCAGGGTTGTGTAATGGTGCAAGATCAATAAGACTTTCCATCATGTTAACAACTTCATCTGTAATCTTAACTGAGCAAGCAAACTTATCACCACCGTGAACAACACGATGACCAACTGCATCAATTTCGTCCATTGACTTTATAACGCCAACTTTTTCATCAGTAAGTTTATTAAGTACGCGCTGAATTGCATCTTCATGATTAGGAATGTTAAGATCCTCATCTTTAAAGGTTTCGCCCTTAGCAACATACTTATGCTCAGAGCCACCACCAAGACCAATACGATCCATTGCACCTTTTGCAATAACCTGTTCGTTATCCATATCAAAAAGCTGATACTTCATCGAACTTGAACCTGCATTAATAACTAAAACTTTCATAAAAACCCTCCATGAAAAAAATATTTGCAATTTACTTTTTGTATGATATAATTAACATACGAAGATATTATAACACAATTTTTCCATTTAGTACAGAATTTTTAAGAAAAAAAGGTGATTAAAATTAAAATTTGTGGCATAATTTGCGAATACAACCCCTTACACAAGGGACATATCTATCAAATTCAAGAGGCAAAGCGCTTAACAGAAGCAGATTACATAGTTTGCATTATGAGTGGTAACTTTGTACAACGTGGAG
>JAZOMK010000163.1:0-7126 GCA_045653985.1 Clostridia bacterium
GCCTGAAATGTATAGTAACGTTACGGTTGTAACGTGGCCCAAAGAGCCAAAACGCCTTGATTTTATAAGAAATTATCAGATTCTTGATAAAAATGGTAAGCTTTTAATCAAAGGCACAAGCCAATGGGCGGTAATTGATAAGGAAACACGCAAGCTTACAAGGGCAACTGATGTTTATAAAAATATTGATGGCTTTTGTGAAGATGAGGTTTTTGATGAAAAACTTGTCCGCGTTGCTGATTTTAGCGAAACTCAGGCAAACTTCGGCGTTTCAAGCGGTTTTTGCGATTTTGATTCCAACGGTCATGTAAATAACATACGATATGCTGATTACATCCTTAATGCGGTTAATCCCAAAAAACCATTAAATATTAAAACTTTCCAGCTTGATTTTCATAAGGAATTAACGGGCGAAGAAGTTAAAGTATTTGTTGAAGATAACGATACAATACTTGCTAAGGGCATACAAAATGAAAATCTTATGTTTTCCTGCAAGATAGAAAGGAAGTAAAAAAATGTTACTTTATATTATCAGACATGGCGATCCTATTTACAATCCTGATTCTTTAACTGAACTTGGTAAAATTCAGGCACGGGCGGTTGCAAAACGTCTTGCCAAAAACGGCATTGATAAAATATATTCTTCACCTCTTATCCGCGCACAACAGACCGCTGAACCGACCTCAATTTTATTAAAAAAGGAAGTGCAAATTGAAGATTGGACCAGCGAAAACGTTGCTACAAAATATTTCTGGGATAGGCGCGAAGGCAAAAATAGCTGGATAATGAATACCAGCAAAGAGCATTTTCATGCTTCAGTAAAGAAATATGGTTTTAATTGGTACGATGATCCTTATTATGAGGGCATCCCCGTTAAGGCAGGATACGAAACTTTCCTTAATAATTCTGATGAGTTTCTTGCACGCCATGGCTATAAGCACGATAGGGAAAATTGTTGTTATATTGCTGAAAACCCAAATGATGAACGTATTGCTGTTTTCTGCCATCAGGGCTTTGGCGTAAGCTGGTTGGGTACGCTTTTAGATATACCGCTTCCTCTTGTTTGGGCGAATTTTGATATTACGCATACAGGGGTTACGGTTGTCAGATTTGAAGGAAAACGTTGCATACCAAAGGTACTTACCCTTTCAAACGATTCCCATCTTTATAAAGAAGATTTGCCTACAAAACACAACAATATTATTTATATTTAATAACAAATAAGCACTTATGTACATATGCAAATATATACATAGGTGCTTTATTTATTGGGTTTTTAGATAAGGATACAGATAAGACCGCCACTGCCATCGTTTACGATGCGCTCCATGGTTTTCTGTATCTTTTTTCTTGCTTCAAAGGGCATATTGGCAAGTTTTGTATCAAGTCCTTCCATAACAAGTGAGTTAAGACTTTTACCAAACATATTACTTTCCCATATGCGCTGAGGATCATTTTCAAATTCGCTCATAAGATAATTTACAAGCTCTTCACTTTGTTTTTCGCTACCAACTATAGGATTTATTTCTGTCGCAATATTGACCTGCATTATATGTAAGCTTGGTGCGCTTGCTTTTAATTTTACGCCAAAATGTCCGCCATGTTTTACTATTTTCGGCTCTTCCAAAGTCATTTCGTCCATTGAAGGTGAAACTACACCATAACCGGTAAGGCGAACCTGCTCCAAAGCTTCTTTAATGCGGTCATATTCCTTTTTTGCGCTTAAAAGTTCGCGCATAAGTGAAATAAGGTGATAATCGCCTTTGATTTCAGTACCACATTCTTCACCTAAAATTTCATAAAAAAGGTCTTGCTTAACTAAAAGATCATAAGTTACTGCGCCTTCGCCTAAAAGAATTTTATCAAGTGAAATTCCCTTTATGTTCTCGCTTGCCTTAAAGGTTGATAAAAGCTCGGCATAATGACGCATTTTTGTAATTTGCCCATCAAAGGAAAGGGTAGTAAAAATTTCTTCAATAAGCGGGTGCTCAGGCGGCAAAGCCTGAATCCACTTTGGTATGCGTATCTGTAATTGACGTAAAGGAAATTCAAATAAAACTTTTTCAAGTATTGCCTGAATATCAGGTAATTCCATTTGTGATACGTCCAAAGCCAAAACGGGAACTTGATATTTTTCTTCAAGTGAAAGTTGAAGCTTTTGTGTTTCAACTGAGTACGGCTCGGTGCTGTTAAGTATAACGAGAAATGGTTTCTGACATTCTTTTAATTCTTTGATAACGCGTTCTTCAGCATCAATATAACTGTTTCGCTTAATGCCGGTAAAAGAGCCGTCGCTGGTTATTACAATGCCTATTGTTGAATGTTCACATATTACCTTTTTTGTGCCAATTTCTGCGGCTTTTTCAAAGGGCAATTCTTCATCAGACCAGGGTGTTCTGACCATTCTTGGCATATCGCCTTCGGTATGACCTGAAATACCGTCAATAAGATAGCCAACGCAATCAACAAGCCTTACTTTTACGCTTGTATGCTCATCAATATTGATTTTTACCGCTTCGTTAGGCACAAATTTTGGCTGAGTTGTCATTATCGTTTTACCGTTTGCTGATTGGGGCAGTTCGTCTGATGCTCGTTTTCTGTCATGTTCGTTTTCTATATTGGGTAATACCTGCAAATCCATAAATTTTTTAATAAAAGTTGATTTTCCGGTCCTTACAGGTCCTACAACGCCTATATAAATATCACCGTTTGTGCGTTCAGAAATATCTTTGTATAAATCAAATTGCTCCACTTGGTTTCCTCCTTAACCTTTTAAACACAGTAATAAATATGATGCGTTTTTTTGCCTTATGACAAGTTTTTTCTTGTTTACAATTTCGGCTTTATATAGTATAATTATTTATAATTATAATAATAGGGGTATTGTATGCGCAGGTTCTATTGCGATAAGGAAAATATAAAAGATAATACTGTGTACTTTGACCGTGATGAATCAAAGCACATTTCAAAAGTTCTGCGCCTTGAAAAGGGCGAAGAAATAATCGTTTCGGTAGGGGACGGCATTGATAGATATTGCACCCTTATTTCTTCAGGTGAAGAATGTATCGCAACCGTAAATGAAAGCGTTTTAAATGAAAACGAGCCATCTGCAGAAATTATATTGTTTCAATCGGTAATTAAGAACGAAAAGATGGATTTTTTAGTGCAAAAGGTTTCTGAACTTGGCATAACGAAAATTGTGCCGGTTATAACTGAGCGCACAGTTGTTAAAATTGAAGATCCCAAAAAGGAAGATAAAAAGCAGGAAAGATGGCAAAAAATCGCCCTTGAAGCCTGCAAACAATGTGGCAGAAGTCGTATCCCCGAGGTTGTAAAAGCGGTAAAACTAAAAGATGCACAAAAGTATTTTGGCGAATGTGATGAAAAAATAGTTTGCTATGAGGAAGAAAAAACTCAAAGCATCGTAAAAACAGTTAATAAAGCAAAGTTTCTTGGCTATTTTATCGGGCCTGAGGGTGGCATTACGGCAGAGGAACATAAATTTTTAAAAGAGCAAGGTTTTGTAAGCGTTTCTTTAGGTAAAAGAATCCTTCGTGCTGAAACTGCAGCAATAGCAACAGGTGCGGTCGTCCTTGCACTTATGGGTGAAATGGATGTATAAGTGTGCGGTAACGTCTTTAGGATGTAAAGTAAATCAATGTGAAGCGGAAGCGCTAAAAGAAGAAATGCGCGCCCTTTCCTATGAGATAGTTGATTTTTCTGAGAAAGCTGACGTTTATATAATAAATACCTGCTGTGTTACGGCTGAGGGTGAAAGAAAATCAAGACAGACGGTGCGCAGGGTTTTAAACGTAAATGAAAATGCTGTTATCTGTGTAACAGGCTGTGCGGCACAAAAAACGCCTGACGTTTTTAAAAAAATCAAAGGTGTTTCCATTGTTGCTGGTAATTCACAAAAACATCTGTTACCACAGATGATTAAGGAAAAACTTGACGATATATTTGTTGAGGATATGGCAAAATATTCTGTATATCAGGATATGCCTGACAGCGCAGGCGAAAAAACACGTGCCTTTATAAAAATTCAGGATGGCTGCAATAACTTCTGTTCATATTGCATTATCCCATATGTTCGCGGCAGAGAGCGTTCGCGAAGCATGGAAAGCATAATGCTGGAATGTAAGCGTCTTGCTGAAAAAGGCTTTAAAGAAATTGTTATAAACGGCATCCATCTTTCTTCTTACGGTAAGGAATGGGCATATAAGCCTGACCTTGGCGATGTGGTTGAAAATATATGTGAAATTGACGGTATTGAACGTGTCCGTTTAGGCTCTCTTGAACCTAACGTGGTAACTGATGAGTTTTTAACTAAAGTAACAAAGCATAAGGAATTTTCAAGGCAGTATCATCTTTCGTTGCAGTCAGGTACTGAAAGCGTTTTAAAACGAATGAACCGAAAATATACTGCAAGTGATTATTTGTTGGCGGTTGAGCGCATCCGCAAAAACTATCCTCTTTCGGCAATCTCAACGGATATAATAACCGGTTTCCCCGGTGAAACGGAAGAAGAATTTAATGAAACCTTGCGCTTTAGTGAAAAAGTAGGTTTTGCGTGGGTACACGTTTTTCCGTACTCAATAAGGGAAGGCACAGCTGCCGCCAAAATGGAAAATCAGCTTGATAAAAGCGTTAAGACACAGCGGGCGCATATACTTTCTGAGCTTTGTATAAAAAAAGGCGAAGAATATAGGCAACAGTTTGTGGGCGAAGTAAAAACAGTTCTTTGTGAAACTAACACAAATGGCGTTCAGGAAGGTTTGACGGAGGAACATATTTCCGTTTTCTTTAAAAGCGAACCTATCGAAAACCAATTTGTAAAAGTTAAAATAACAAAAATTACCCCTGAAGGTCTTTGGGGTGAAAGGATAGATTAAAATGGATTGTATTTTTTGTAAAATCGTGAATGGGGAAATCCCTTCAAGCAAAGTTTATGAGGATGATACGGTGCTTGCTTTTAATGACATTAACCCTTATGCACCTGTGCATATTCTTGTAATACCCAAAAAGCACATTGGAAGCGCTGTTGAATTAACTAAAGAAGATAACGACCTCATCGCACATATTTTTGAGGTTATAAGAATAATCGCAGAAGAACAAAATCTTGAAAATGGATTCCGCCTTGTATCTAACGTAGGCGAAGATGGGGGACAGACGGTAAAACATCTTCATTTCCATATTTTAGGTAAGAAGAAATTTTCCGAAAGCTTTGGCTGATAAATTATAAAACTAACGGGATGTGATAACTTGGAAAACGAACAAGTAATGCAAAACGACCGAACTTTGCCTAATGATATTGAAAGTGAACGTTCGGTTTTAGGTGCAATTTTGCTTAACAGCGAGTGCATAAATATTGTTTATGAAAAAATAAAAAACAGCGAGTATTTCTATCGCAGTAACAACCGCGAGATATATGATGCAATGTGTGAGCTTTTAAAAGCTGATACACCCATTGATATGGTAACACTTTCAAGTGAGCTTACCAAACGCGGTATGCTTAATAACGTTGGTGGTTTTGAGTATCTTACGGAACTTACTGCAACTGTTCCTTCGGTAGCAAATATTGAGCATTATGCCGATATCGTTGTTGAAAAGTATAAGTTAAGAAGGCTTATTACTGAGCTTGGCCGTTCAGTTTCGGAATGTTATGGTTCTGAGCGCGAAGCTAAGGAAATTATTGAAGGTGCAGAAAGCTCACTTTTTAATATTTCAATGAACAATGAAGCTTCAAAGCTTACCCACGTAAGCGAAACGGTAACTGAGGTTTATGAGGAAATTCGCCAGCGCTTCCTTAATCATGGACAGACGCGCGGTGTACCTACGGGCTTTTATGAAATTGACCAGATGACGGGCGGGCTTCAGCCGGCAAACTTCATCATCATAGCCGGTAGACCAAGTATGGGTAAAACCTCACTTGCCATGAACATGGCATCCCACGTTGCTATGATTGAAAAGAAGTCAGTTGCATTCTTCTCATTGGAAATGAGCCGTAACGACCTTCTTATGCGTCTTGTTGGTACTGCGGCAGGCGTAGATGGTAATAAAATCCGTACGGGCGACCTTTCTGATGATGATTGGGAACGTATTTTTGAAGCTACCGAGCTTTTAAATAACTCAAAGCTTTATATTGACGATACAACCCAAATCGGCGTTACGGAAATCAGAAGTAAATGCAGAAGAATCAAAGATCTTGCACTTGTTGTTATTGACTATATTTCGCTTATGGCAACTGAAAATAAGGAAAGCCGTCAGCAGGAAGTTTCACTTCTTTCCCGTCAGCTTAAAGGTCTTGCAAGAACTTTAAACGTTCCGATTATTGTACTTTCACAGCTTAACCGTGGTGTTACGTCGGGCAGAAAAGGACATACCCCTATGCTTTCTGACCTTCGTGAATCAGGCGCTATCGAACAGGATGCTGACCTTGTAATGCTTGTACACAGACCGGGTTATTATCAGGATGAAGATGAAAATGTTGATAAAAATCTTGCCGAAATAATAATAGCAAAACAACGTAACGGCTCAACGGGTACCGTTGAACTTACATGGAAGCCTGAACTTACACAGTTCTTGAGCCGTTCTTACCGCGAAGACGAATAGATGGAGGATATATATGATAGAAATTGAAAATCTCACCAAACGCTATGGCGATAAGCTTGCGGTTGATAATATCAGCTTTAAAGTTAAAAAAGGTTCGATTGTCGGCTTTTTAGGCAGAAACGGCGCAGGCAAAAGTACCACTATGAACATTATTACCGGCTACATTTCAGCAACCAGCGGTACGGCAAGGATAAACGGTTACGATATCCTTAAAAATCCCCGCGAAGTTAAAAAGTGTATTGGTTATTTGCCTGAAAAACCACCGATATATCAGGAAATGACAGTTGAAGAATATCTTAAATTCGTTTGCGCTATAAAGGATGTTAAGGCAAGCTCAACAAAAAGCCATATTGATGAAATTGCACAGCTTGTAAAACTTACTGATGTTATGAAGGGGCGCGTAGGTAACCTTTCGAAGGGATATCAGCAGCGTGTTGGTATGGGGGAGGCGGTTGTAGGTAATGCCGAGGTACTTATCCTTGATGAACCAACGGTAGGGCTTGACCCTAAA
>JAZOMK010000164.1:0-7321 GCA_045653985.1 Clostridia bacterium
TGCGAGGATGATAAGGTTGAACTCGCTGCTGAAATGATGAAGAAGGCAGAAGAGAAGGGCGTTAAGTTTATGATTCCTGTTGATAACAGAGCAGGCGATAAATATGACCCCGATTGCAACAAAATCACCGTTAAATCAACCGATATCCCTGATGACTATATGGGCCTTGATATAGGACCTGAAACCGAGGTTATTTTCTCCGAGGCAATTAAGAACGCAGGAACCGTTGTTTGGAACGGACCTATGGGCGTTTCCGAGTGGGAAGCGTTTGCATCGGGAACCAAAACCGTTGCAACTGCAGTTGCAGAGAGCGGAGCAATTTCAATTATAGGCGGCGGCGATTCTGCTGCAGCAATTGAAAACCTTGGCTTTGCAGATAAAATGACCCACATTTCAACAGGCGGCGGAGCATCCCTTGAATTCCTCGAGGGCCTTGAGCTTCCCGGAATTGCTTGTCTTAACGATAAATAAAATAATGAGGCGGCTCTGAAGCCGCCTCAATTTATGATGGAGGAATTTAAAATGAATAAAGCGCTTAGAAAATGCGTTATCGCAGGAAACTGGAAAATGAACAAAACCCGCCCTGAAGCAAAAGCTTTAATCGAGGAGTTAAAACCCCTCGTTAAAGATGCCGATTGCGAGGTTGTTATATGCGTTCCCTACACTAACCTTGAAACCGCAGTTGCCCTCACCGAAGGCACCAACATCAAGGTAGGAGCAGAGAACTGCCATTGGGCAGAGAGCGGAGCATTCACAGGTGAAATTTCCGCTAATATGCTCAAAGAGGTTGGCGTAGAATATGTTGTTATCGGCCACTCCGAGAGAAGGCAGTATTTCGGCGAAACCGATGTAACCGTTAATAAAAGAGTTAAAGCTGCTCTCGCAGCAGGCTTAAAGCCCATTCTTTGCGTTGGCGAACTTTTAGAGGAAAGAGAAGAGGGCATAACCGCAGAAATCGTTTCTATGCAAACTAAAATTGCGCTTATGGACGTTTCGGCTGATGACCTTAAAAACATCGTTATCGCTTATGAACCCGTTTGGGCAATCGGAACAGGCCTTACAGCCACAAGCGAACAGGCTGAAGAAGTTATCGCTTTCATCCGTAACACCGTTAAGGATATGTTTGATGCACAGACGGCTGAAAACATTCGCATACAGTATGGTGGTTCAATGAATGCAAAGAATGCAGCTGAACTTATGGCGATGCCTAATATTGATGGCGGCCTTATTGGCGGTGCATCACTTAAAGCACCTGATTTTGCTGCTATTGTTGAAGCTGCTTCAAAAGAAGCTTAATTTAATCGGCTGCCACTTGATAAAACTTGCGGCAGCCTTAATTTTGTGAGGTAATTTATGAAGAAACCTGTTGTATTATGTATTATGGATGGCTTTGGAATCAGAAAGATCAATGAAGGTAATGCTATTTATTCTGCCAAAACACCTAATCTTACAAAACTTTTTAATGAAAATCCTTTCACAACTATTGGTGCATCAGGTCTTGATGTTGGTCTTCCTGATGGACAGATGGGTAATAGTGAAGTAGGACATACAAATATTGGTGCAGGTCGCGTTGTATATCAGATGCTTGTTAAAATTACAAAGGATATTCAGGATGGCACTTTCTTTGATATTGAGGCATTAAAAGATGCTATCGATAATTGTAAGAAGAATGATTCTGCGCTTCACCTTATTGGCTTGCTTTCTGATGGTGGTGTACATAGCCATATTGACCATCTTTATGGTCTTCTTATGATGGCAAAGAAGAGCGGTTTAACAAAAGTATATGTACATTGTCTTATGGATGGCAGAGATGTTTCAACGACCAGCGGTATTGGCTTTATCAAAGATCTTCAGGCAAAAATGTTTGAACTTGGAGTAGGTAAAATTGCAACAATTATGGGTAGATTTTATGCTATGGACAGAGATTTTGCGTGGGATCGTGTTGAAAAAGCATATGCAGCTATGGTTTATGGTGAAGGCAATGTAAATGCTAATGCTGTTAATGCGATGGAAAAATCCTATGCGCAGGATATTACTGATGAATTTATTGTTCCTACAGTTGTTGATAAAGACGGTGTAATTAAAGAAGGCGATAGTGTTGTTTCCTTTAACTTCCGTCCTGATAGAGCAAGACAGTTTACACGTACTTTTGTTGATGAAAGTTTTGACGGATTCGTTCGCAAGAATGGATATTTTCCAGTTAAATATGTTTGCATGACTCAGTATGATGAAACAATGCCAAATGTAACAGTTGCATATCCTCCTGAAGAGTTAAAAATGACTTTAGGTGAATTCCTTGCAAGTAAAAATATGAGTCAGCTTAGAATTGCTGAAACACAAAAATATGCACATGTAACCTTCTTCTTTAATGGTGGAGAAGAAAAGACCTTTGAAGGTGAAGACAGAATTCTTATTAAGTCTCCTGATGTTCCTACGTTTGATCTTCAACCTGAAATGAGTGCTTATCCCGTTTGTGATGCAGTTTGCGAACAGATCAGATCAGGCAAATATGATGCGATTATTCTTAATTTTGCTAACTGTGATATGGTAGGTCATACCGGTATTTTTGATGCAGCAGTTAAAGCTGTTGAAGCTGTTGATGATTGTGTTGGCAAAGTTTGCGAAGCAACAAAGGAAATGGACGGCGTTGTTTTAATTACTGCTGACCATGGTAATGCTGATTGCATGGTTGGTGAGGATGGCAATCCATTTACACCACATACTACAAACCCTGTTCCATTCTGTGTAGTTGGTTATGAATGCAATTTGAAGGAAAATGGTAAGCTTGCTGATATTGCACCTTCTATGATAAAAATACTTGGTCTTGAACAACCTAAAGAAATGACGGGCGAAAGTTTAATTATTTAATAGTTAATAAAAGATATCGAATGGCGGTATCTTTTATTTTTTTCTTGACAAAATTGTTATTATGATATAATATAGTATCGAAAACCATTTAATATGTTTGTTTAAAACTGAAATAATTTGTCAAGAGGAGAAAAAATATGTTAAAGATTTTGTGCGATGTTTGTGCAGATATACCGGTTGATATTGCGGTACAACGTAATATTATTTGCTTGCCGATGGTGCTTAGTGTTAATGATGAGGAACGAATTTACTCTGCAAGTGATTTTGATTGTAAGGCTTTTTATGATGGAATGCGTGCAGGGGATAGGTGCAGTACAAGCCAGATTGTTATTGAAAAATATAAAGAGTTTTTCACGCCGATACTTGAAAGTGGTGATGATATTATTTATGTTAGCCTTTCGTCAGGTTTGAGTGGCAGTTATGGTGCATCTTTGATAGCTATTGAAGAATTAAAAGAGATGTTTCCTGAAAGAAAACTTTATTCTGTGGATTCGTTGGCTGCATCACTCGGTGAAGGTTTGCTTGTTTTGAAGCTTGCATCATTGCGCGATGAAGGAAAGTCTTTTGATGATATTGTAAAATGGGCAGAAGAATATAAACATAATGTTATGCTTTGGTTTACGGTTGATGATCTTAAATATCTTCAAAGAGGTGGTAGAGTTTCAAAAACAACAGCTATTGTAGGAACTATTTTTGATATAAAACCAGTTCTCCAATGTAATTGTGAAGGTAAACTTGTACCTTTTGCTAAGGTTAAGGGACGCAAACGTGCTATTCGTTCGTTGGTTGAGTCTATTGAAAAGTTTGGGGTTGATATAAATGGACAAGAAATTTGCATAAGTCATGGCGATTGCTTAGAGGATGCGATGATTCTTAAAAATGCAATTTTAGAAAAATTCCCTGATTGTACTTTTGTAATAGGTCATATAGGTGCGGTAATTGGCTCACATTCAGGACCTGGGACACTTGCATTGTTCTTTATGGGCGAAAAAAGATTCATATAATATTGACAAAAGAACTTTATTGTTTTATACTATTATTAACGCTTCTGCTAATTTGGCGGAAGCATTCTTTTTATTTGAAGAGGTAAAGAATGGATTGTAAAAATCTCTTTGATATTATTGATAAAATAAATGATGAGTATATTGATTTCTGGGTTGATGTTTCAAATACTGAAAGTCCTACTAATTATAAAGAAGGCGTTGATAAAGCTTGTTCTTATTTTGTCAATGTTGCCGTTAAAATGGGATGGAATGTTGAATTTCTTGAAAATGAATTTTCTGGCAATGTAGTTTGTATTACAATGAATTCAGACATAAGTGAGAAACCTATTTGTTTATCGGGGCATCTTGATACGGTTCATCCGCTTGGTTCGTTTGGTACTCCTGCGGTTCGTATTGAGGGTGATAAAATGTTTGGTCCCGGGGTTGTGGATTGTAAAGGTGGTGCGGTTGCTGCGATTGAAGCGATGGTTGCGTTGGCGGAGGCAGGGTATAATAAACGCCCCGTAAAACTTCTTTTACAAACAGATGAAGAAGTAAATAGCATGCAAAGCAATAAAGCGACTATCAATTTTATATGTGACAAAGCAAAAAATGCTATTGCTTTTTTTAATTGTGAAAGTATAAGAGGTAACACCGCTGTCTTATGGCGCAAAGGTATTTCAAGATATCGTATTGATGTGTTTGGACAAGCGATTCATGCTTCACGGTGCGCGGAAGGTGGGGCAAATGCGATACTTGAAGCTGCAAATAAAATAATTGAATTGGAAAAATTCAAGGATAACGATGGATTAACGGCGAATTGTGGTTTGATTGAAGGCGGAACAAATGCTAACACTGTTCCTGATAAGTGCTCTTTTGTTGTTGAATATAGATTCGTTGATAATAATCAATTTGAGTATGCTGAAAAAGCAACCTACGTTATTGCAAATAATTGCAAAATTGAGGGGACTTATGCTGAAGTGAAACGAATTGGCTTGCGTCCTGCGATGGAAAAGCAAGATAGGAATTTTGAATTGCTTGATAAAATGAATCAAATATATAAAGAAAACGGTCTTCCTGAATTAACTGCAAGAGGAAGTCTTGGAGGCTCTGATGCGGCGGACACTACTTCGAAAGGAATTCCGACCATTGATTCTATAGGTGTTGCGGGTAATTATATTCATACACCAAATGAGTTTGCGTATATTTCTTCACTAAAAGAAGCGGCTAAAAGAATAGCTGCTGTTGTATATTGCTTATAATTGAAAGAGAGGGTATATTATGAATTTCGATTTTAAATCTTTACTTAACTTTGAAAAAACTTATGGAAAGAAACTTGTAACCATTGTTTACTATGCACTTGCAATAGTAATTGCTGTTAATGTTTTTGTTTCTTTTATTGCTGGTATTGTTAATGTTGCAACTGGTGCCGTTATGACTGGGCTTGGTCAAATTATATTTTGTGTGCCTCTTGCGATAGTTTATTTGCTTGTTCTTCGTCTTATATGTGAGCTTATAAACGTAATTTATGATCATTGTGGAAAATATTAAAAAAGCGCTTGACATAAATTAAGAAATAAAGTATTATAATAAAGCTTGCATAAAGCAGATATATTTTTGGAGGTATTGCTATGAAATCATTTGTCGCAAAACCCGCTGACATCGAACGTAAGTGGTACGTTATCGATGCTGATGGGCAGACACTCGGCAGACTTGCTACACAGGTAGCTATGATTCTGCGCGGCAAACACAAACCTACCTTTACACCTCATGTAGACTGCGGTGACAACGTTATCGTTATCAACGCTGGCAAGGTTGTGCTTACCGGAAAGAAGCTGGAACAGAAGAAATACTATCGTTACAGCGGATATGTAGGTGGTCTTAAAGAGACTACAGCTCGTGATATGCTTGAAAAGAAACCTGAATTAATGGTTTACGAAGCTATCAAGGGTATGATGCCCAAGAACTCCTTAGGCAGAGAAATGCTTACTAAACTTCGTGTATATAAGGATGCTGAGCATGCACATGCAGCACAGAAGCCTGAAGTATACACACTTTAATGGGAGGAGTTCATATTATGGCAGCAAAAGTTCAGTTCTGGGGCACCGGCAGACGTAAAAAGGCTGTAGCAAGGGTTAGACTTGTTGCAGGCAAGGGTGCAATTGTTGTTAATAAGCGTGAGCTTGACGAGTACTTTGGTCTTGATACACTCAAGGCAATCGTTCGTCAGCCTCTTGAATTAACAGAAACACTTGGTAAGTTTGACGTTCTTGTAAATGTACAGGGCGGTGGCTTCACAGGTCAGGCAGGTGCAATCCGTCATGGTATTGCTCGTGCACTTACAAAGGCAGACGAGAGCCTTAGACCTGCTCTTAAGAAAGCAGGATTCCTTACTCGTGATCCAAGAATGAAGGAAAGAAAGAAGTACGGTTTAAAAGCCGCACGTCGTGCTCCTCAGTTCTCAAAGAGATAATTTATTATCTTACAAAGCAATCAAAAACCCCGAAACCATCACGGTTTTCGGGGTTTTGCTTTTTAATACAAAACGTGGCTTTAATGATTTACTTAGTACATAAATAATAGTACGTTGATACAAGGCTTATGCTAAGTAGGATTCCACCTATAATATCGGAAAACCAATGAACACCGGAGAGAAATCTGCATAATACCATAAAAACGAGAAATATTATTAGGCTATATTTGATAAGAACTTTTTGTAATATTGATTTACAATGCCAATTTACTTGCATTATTGATGTTGGAATTATACATAAGACAAGTAAAGTTGTTGATGATGGGTAGGATGCTTCTGAAATTCCATTGATAAGTATTGGACGATAATTAACTATGAATTTTTCAAAAAGAAAATAAAAAGCGAATACTAAAATATAGAAAATACCCAGAATGATTATATCGAAATCAACACGTAATATGTTTTTGCGTTTTATAAATTGCTTAAAACCTGAAAATGCAAAATATACTACAAATAAAATAGGGATGATGCTTAACCAATCAGTAAGCTCATAAAGAAACATATTAACACCGATGGCGTTATGAATTTTTTTGTTGATTGTTGAATATCCTACATTTGAGTTCGATGGAGCAATAGGTTTTACATCGATAAAATAAAGAGATCCCGTCCAAAGAGTAAATAGTATAAAAGTTGTGATCGAGATAAATAAAATTCTGTTATTTTTTTTCATAAATAAAATCCACCTTCCTTTTTTTATGATTATAAAGGAAAGTGGATTTATTAGTAAGAGACGTTAGGTTACATTTGTGATACTTTTCGTATCATTTTTTTACAAACGATAAAATTTTAAGCATTAGAAATATAAATAGCAGAATTGCTGCGTATGGTTGGAGACTTAGAATAAAAATAAATATTCCCAAAATATTGAAAATTAAAGAAAGATTGCGTTTTAATTTAGTCCAAAATAATTTGGTGCAATTTTGAAGAGCAAGAGTAA
>JAZOMK010000165.1:0-1897 GCA_045653985.1 Clostridia bacterium
CTTTAAGCAAAATAGACTAAACTTTTACGCGCAGCTACTTTGTAGTTGCGTATTTTTAAGGAGATTTTTATGGAAAATCAAGATTTTAATCGTTACAGCAAACTTATTGTTGATTATGCAAAAAGCAGTTATAAAAAAATGTTCCGCGAAAAAGGCGGAATACTTAAACATAATTTTATTGTTCCGGGCGCTTGCTATCATCAGGAGCTTTGGGATTGGGACAGCTGGCTTACAAACATTGCTTTAAATAAAATTGTTGAAGAAGATATTTCTGATTACGAAAAAGGCTGTGTACTTAACTTTTTAGAAAACGTGCAGGAAAACGGATGGACTCCTGTTGTTATTGTACCTGACAGAATGCTCCCCCCATTCGATGAAAGCGACGTTTGCGAAAATTATTCACCTAACCCACACAAGCCATGCCTTGCACAGCACGCAAGATTTATTATCGAAAAAGAGAACGACGCTTCATGGCTTGAAGGTCAGCTTGACAATTTAGAAAAATATATTAACTTCTATTTTGAAAACTGCTATCATAAGGAAACAGGACTTTATTATTTTATTGACGATACCGCAATCGGTGTTGATAACGATCCCTGCGTATTTTATCGTCCTTTTGGCAGCACAGCATCAATTTACCTTAACTGCCTTATGTATAAAGAGCTTCAGGATATTGCTTTTATTATGGAAAAATCAGGCAAGGATTCCAAAAAGTACATTGAAAAAGCTGAAAATCTTAAAAATGCAATTCGTGAGCATTTGTATGATGAGCGCGACGGTTTTTATTACAGCGCTGATATCAACCTCCACCCAATCGACCTTACAAAATTCTTACATTCAGGTTCACCAAGACATTGGGATTGCCTGATTATGCGTATAGACGTTTGGACAGGTATGATGCCAATGTGGAACGGCATTGCCACAAAAGAGCAAGCTGAAAGAATGGTTAAAAAATATCTTGACTATAAAACATTCTATGCACCCTATGGCATAAGAAGTTTATCAAAAATGGAAAAGATGTATTCAGTAAAGGTTTCAGGAAATCCTTCTTGCTGGCTCGGACCTATCTGGGGTATTGCAAACTATATGACATTCCTTGGCTTACTTAACTATGGTTACGTTGACCTTGCAAAGGAAATGTGTGAAAAGACCATTGAGATGTTTGGTAAAGACATTGAAGAAAATGGCGAAATGCACGAATATTACGATCCTGAAACAGGCAAAGGCGTACATAATAAAGGTTTCCAGAGTTGGAACTTACTTGTTGTAAATATGATTAAATGGTACGAAGAAAACGCCTTATAAAAAGCAAAAAAACTGTGTAGAAAAATCTGCACAGTTTTTATTTTTACTTAAATTTTTGTTGCAACGAGGGCATAATCCTCATAATCAGGCTTTTGGGGAATATCATATTCATTGCCTTGATATTCTTCTTCCAATACCGTATATTCACCGCTTCTTGTATTAAACCATTCGATTTTATATTTTGCTGAAGCATCCATATTAACTAACTTACCTGCTGAATCTGTTGTGCGGTTATAAAGGTAAACTACATATTTCTCATCACCGATATGGGCGGCAGTATAATAGCCGTCCTTTTCAGTTTTTTGGAAGGCTTTACCTTCATCAAAATCAGGTACAAGCTTCCACCACTCAAAGCTTTCAAAGAACTCACGGAACTTAGTTAAATGGTCGCCCGTAGGCATCTTTATTGCAATACCCCATGGCATAAACTTTTCAGGAGGATAAACCGTATCAACGCCGTCAGAGGAAGGCACGTTAAAGCTGTAAGTAAGCTTATATGCCCACATATCAGCCGCACCATAACCATAACCGAAAATACCATTTAAAACAGAAATCCAGCCGTTCGCACGTGCTCCGAAATTTTTTGTATAAA
>JAZOMK010000166.1:0-3542 GCA_045653985.1 Clostridia bacterium
ATAAAAAAAAGAAGTAACTTTTGGCAGACAAAAGTTACTTCTTTTTTTGGCACCCCCAAGGGCAAGGCACTACGTGCCTTACTCGCTCGTCGACCGCGGGCGATGCCCGCAGTACCCGACTCACGCAACAAAGCTAAAAACGATTATCAATCGTTTTCTTAACGCTTTGTTCCCACTCTGAGTTCGAATCCCCTTGAGAAACAAAAAAACACACAAAAAAGTGTGTTTTTTTGTTTGGCACCCCCAAGGGGATTCGAACCCCTGTTGCTGCCGTGAGAGGGCAGTGTCCTAGGCCACTAGACCATGGAGGCAAAAAAATGGCTGCGGAACAAGGATTCGAACCTTGACAATACGAGTCAGAGTCGTAGGTGCTGCCGTTACACAATTCCGCAATCTTTTTTTAAACTATTCAGTTACTTAACGGTGCTATTATATTTTAAATAAGAAACTTTGTCAAGCATTTTTTTGAAAAATATTGAATATTATTTCACTTTTTTCGGATGAGTAACGAAAATAGCAAAATAACAATGGTTTTGGGTAAAAATAGCAATATTTTATATTTACTTTACAGCAAATTTTTATTATAATTAGTAAAAATTGTATCATTCTATACAAATAGTATCACAACGTTAGTGCTTGTATGTTATGAGAAATCGTAAATTATGCTACAATAAAAAAATCAAAGGAGGTTTTTATGAAAAGATTTTTTGCAGTATTATTGATGGTTGTAATGATTCTTTCGCTTATGCCTTTAACATTTGTTTCGGCTAATGGCGAAAATATTTTAAAAGAAGCTGATTCAACCTTTGAAAGCGGTAAAACCTCATGGAAAGTTTTTGGGGCAGGCAACGTTGAGGTTGTTAATAACCCTGATGGCGATGGCAAAGTGCTTAAATTTTCAGGTGTTCCTGAAGATAAAGGCTGGGCATCACCTGCACTTGATGTTAAGCCGTATATTACCGATGCCCTTGAAAAATCAGGTACGGTAACAATAAAAATGGATGTTTATTCAGAAGGCGCGCCTTTAAAATCCATTTTTCGTATAAGGGTAAGCAACGCAGGCGATTTTTCAATGTGCCAAGATAAAAACTATTGTCAGCTTAGCGGCAACGTAAGCGCAGGAGAGGGCGAATGGGTAAACACCGAAATAACCTTTGACGTTTTACCATCAGACCTGAAAAGCTCTGCAAATGCTTGGAACTTCTGCTTTGACGGTGCGGCAAATTCGGCAATGGATGATTGCGCCCTTTATATTGATAACGTTGTAATTACCGTTGAAGAAAAAACTTTTGAAGGTTTTGAAGAGGAAAAAGAGGAAGAAAGCGGCGACGTTGAGCTTATAACCGATACTTCAAGCTTACCAATATCAAATACCGTTGCAACAGGTAACGTTGTATCTGCAAAAGACGCAACCTTTGAATCAGGTGAAGCACCTACGTGGAAGGCATTTTCAGGGGGTAACCTTTTAGTTGTTGCAAACCCTGATGGTGAAGGACGTGTGCTTGCATACAAAAATTGTCCTATTCCAAGCGAAACCGAAAATAACAACACGTGGGCATCACCTGCACTTGATATTAAACCTTATATTCAGGCAAATATTACCGAATCAGGCAAAATTTACGTTGCTTTTGACGTTTATTGTGCAGGTGGCAATGACGGCAATATTCCCCTTGTAATACGTGCATCATCAACTGACGTGCTTTCACTTGCAGATGCAAAAGGCAGTACTTACGTAAGCATCGGAAAAGCTGATTTTGTTGTTGATGAGTGGGTGAGACTTAATGCAGAGTTTGAGCTTGAGGATGAAGACCTTACCGTTGAAGGCGGAGCTTGGAATTTATGTTTTGATAATACCCATAGAGTTGCTGATACGGGCGTTGTATTTATTGATAATCTTTATATAGGCGCTACACCTGAGGGGGAAGACAGCCCCAGCAATAAGGGTCAGATTAAAAACAACCCTATACCTGAAAAAACGCCTATAACAAGAAGTAAAAAAACTCTTGTAGGCACTATCCGCTGGGATGCTTTTACAAAATCAACTGCAAATGGCTCAGATCCTGCAAGCCAGGTAGCACGCGTACTTTCACCTGCAAAGTACCATAACCAAGCACCTTTCTTCAGTATTGTAAATGAAGATAATACTATCGCTTTCCCTGAATATACCGTTGCTACGTGGGAATATGAAATGGAGTATGCAGTAAAAGGCGGGCTTGATTATTTTGCATATCTCTGGTATGAAAGTAATGATGCAATGAGTCAGCCACGAAAGGCTCACCTTAAAAGTGCTGTTAAAGATAAAATCAAAATGGCAGGTATTTTGGAATCTCTCCGTGGCAAAAAAACAATGGATGAACTTTTTGCGGCAATGAAGGATTCCTGCTATCTTACTTTAGACGGCAGACCTGTAGTGTATCTTTATGAAGTTGGCGCTTGGAGTAATGATGATATTATAAAATTAAGACAGATGGCGGCAAATGCCGGCATTGACAAGGCACTTTACATCATTGCCATGAATATCAGAAATGAAACTTCCCTTTCAGAGAATATGCAAAAGGATTTTGATGCTTTCTCATGGTATGGTACGAGCGCAAATAAATCAGGCGAAAGCTTTGAAAGCCTCAGCGCACGCTGTGAAGAATTGATGGTAAAAGTTGGCGGTTGGGCACTTGCACTTGGCAAAGATATTATTCCTTCATTTACTGTAGGTGCGGATACCCGCGCCAGAGTTGAAACGGGCGTTACATGGGTAGATGGCGATCCTAACGCAACAGAGGATAAAGATAAGCCATACGGTAACAGATGGTCTTATCAGCCTACACCTGATGAACTTGAAAAGCATTTTACAAACGTATATAATTACGTGCAGGAAAATCCTGAACAAACAAAAGCAAACCTTATACTTTCATATGGCTGGAACGAGCATGAGGAGGGCGGCTGGCTTTGCCCAACACTTCTTTGTGATGAAACCGGTAATCCCATAAAAGATGAAAACGGTAATAATATAGCAAATGATGAACGTTTGCGCGCCATAAATAAAGCACTTGTTACGTTGCGTGGCGATAAGCCTTATGATGGTGAAAATACCATAATTGAAAATACTGATAAGGATGACGAATCTATCTCAACACCTGCTCCTGAAACTGACGAACAGATAAAAATTGAAAATCAGGAAAATAAAGAATCTGAAAAAGAATTTAACATCTTGTTTGTTATTATTCCTGCAGTTGTTGTTATCTTGGGTGCAGTAGTTGCTATCATAATTAAAAAGAAGAAATAAAACAAGAAAATCCTGCAAAATCTGCAGGATTTTTTGTGCTTGTCAAAAGAAGAAAATTTTGCTAAAATAATGCTGATTTTTAAGGGGGGAACATATGGAATATGTTGCACTTATCGTTGCTACCTTTGGTGTAACGACTCAGAATATTTTAAAGCAAGTTTTTAACGGAAAATGCAAAGGAAGTCCTTTCTTCTTTTCTGCTATAACATCTCTTATATCAATGATGTTTTTTGTTGCCGTTAATACCGATTGGTATTATAGC
>JAZOMK010000167.1:0-11554 GCA_045653985.1 Clostridia bacterium
TACTCGTACCGCCGATTGCAGGGTTACAAGGCATAAATGCAATGGCATCCTTTGTTAAAGTTAATAAAAGCGTTTTTAAACCCATGCGTGCAGAAGCAAGTGCCGCCTCACATCCTGCATGACCTGCGCCAACTACCGCTATATCAAATTCACCGTCAAAATAATTCATATTTACTTTCCTACACAAAACTTTTCAAAAATATTATTTACTATATCTTCAGTTACGGTTTGTCCCGTTATTATACCCAACTGTTGCCATGCTGAAGTTAAATCAATGGACAAAATATCAGGTGGCATATCTTCAAGGCAGTTATTTAATGATTCCCTTGCACTTAAAAGGGCATCGTAATGACGTGCCGAAGTAAGTGTAAGTGTTGTTGAGGCATCGTTTTCCTTAGCTTCTTTTTTAATAAAATCAATTACTTTATCTATGCCTTCACCGGTTAAAGCGGAAATTTCGGCACTTTGCCAAGTTAAAGGAAGTTTTACTTCTTCTTTTTTGCCAATATCGCATTTATTGAAAACAAAAAGACCTTTTTTATCGCTGATTTTATCAACATCAAGCCATGAAAAATCTTCTTTAAGACTGCTGTCAATTACCAATAAAACGATGTCGCTTTCTTCAAGAGTCATTTGGCTTTTTTTAACGCCTGCTTTTTCGATAACGTCATCACTTTCGCGTATGCCTGCAGTATCATACAAATGCACCTTTACGCCATCAAACTCAAGAATTTCATGGAGGGTATCGCGTGTTGTACCTGCAATAGGTGTAACTATTGCCCTATCATCACCGCACAAGGCATTTAAAAGCGAAGATTTGCCTGCGTTTGGCTGACCAATAAGACAGACCTTTAAACCTTCTTTGGTAATTCTGCCGCGCCTATAGCCTGAAATAAGTGAATCAATTTCAGGAAGCATCCTTGAAACTTCGCTTTTTATTGTATCTGTGGTATGTTGTTCATCAATTTCATCAGGATAATCAATACCTGCTTCGATTGCAGTTAAAAGTTCTTTTATGGAATCCTGAAAAGAACCTATTTTTTCGCCCAACGCACCGCTTAAAAGCCTTGCCGCGGCACGTGAAGCGCTTTTGGTATCAGCATCAATTATATCGCCTACAGCCTCAGCTTGTGAAAGGTCTATTTTACCATTCATAAACGCGCGTTTTGTAAACTCGCCACTTTCAGCCATTCTTGCACCATTCTTTAATATAGTTTCAAGAATATCGCGGGCAGAAGCATAACCACCGTGGCATTGAATCTCGGCAGTTTCTTCACCGGTATAGGAAGCATTTTTATCAAATTTTACGCAAAGGCATTTATCTATGAGTGTATCGCCATCATATACGCCACCATAGTACATTTTGCGCATTTCCATATTCTTTTTAAAAAACACCTTATCAAGACAATTATGGGCATTATCACCGCTTATCCTGATTATGGCTACACCGCCCTTACCTATAGGTGTCGCTATTGCCGCTATTGTTTCCATACAAAACTCCATATTACTGCATTTTATATTATTATATACTTAAATGACATGTATGGCAAATGATTTTATCAATAACTTGATATTTTTAAGGTTTACATATTGAAGAAAACAGTATATAATATACTTAATATATTAACGAGGTGCTGAAATGTCAGATAAAAAGAAATCCTTTTTAGGTGGCGCGGCCATACTTGCCGTTGCAGGTCTTATTTGTAAAGTAATAGGCGCAGTTTATAAAATTCCTTTAAGAAATATAATTGGTGCAAAGGCTATGGGAATATACATAACCGTATACCCCATTTATACGTTCCTGCTTGTTTTTTCAACATCAGGCATCCCCACCGCTATTTCTAAGCTTGTTGCGGAAGAGCGCAGTAAAGGAAACGGTGCAAATGCACACAAAGTATTCTTAACGTCATTAAAACTACTGTTGCTTATTGGCGGTATTACCACTTTGCTTATGTTTATCGGCTCACCGCTGATTGCAAAAGTGCTTAAAATTCATTCGTCTACACCTATTATGGCGATAGCTTTTTCATTGTTATTCGTATCCCTTTTATCTGCTTATCGTGGATATTACCAAGGCATGCAGAATATGGTGCCTACCGCCGTTACACAGCTTATTGAACAGTTAATAAAACTTATAGCAGGCTTTTATTTTGCTTTTCTTTGGAGTAAAAGCGGTCCTTCAATGGCCGCAGCAGGCGCATTATTCGGTATTACACTTTCAGAATTAGCCGCATTTTTGACTATCTTCTTCATGTATCAGAAGAACAAGAAAAATATACTTTCCGTTGCTGATAAAACAAGCAAAAATCACAAAATAACAAAGCGCTTACTTGCAATAGCAATTCCAATAACTATTGGCGGTGCAATTAAACCTCTTGTTGACGCCATTGACTCCGTTATGGCACGTTCAACCCTTGAAGGCTTGAATATTTATAACCTTGACCAAATTGATAAACTTTGGGCATTTTTAAAAAGCGATTGCGGCACCTTAATAAATATGCCATCTGTGCTTACCGTTGCACTTGCTATGGCTCTTGTACCCGCAATAAGCGAAGCACTTACGCTTAAAGACAGCAATAAGGAAGTAAATAAAATTTCAACAACCGGTATTAAATTTTCTGTTATTATAGGTCTCCCCTGCACCATTGGTTTATTTGCTTTAGCCGAAGAAATATTATCATTATTATACAAATACGATACTACCGCACAGCTTAATACTGCAGGCAGCTTTATGATGATACTCTCCGTTGGTGTATTATTATTATCAATTATACAAACTTCCGCCGCCATTCTTCAGGGTGTTGGCAAAGTATCAATTCCGGTTATTAACCTTGCTATTGGTATGGCAATTAAGATTTTAATGAACATTTTTCTTATCCCTATCCCCGCCCTTAACATTTACGCAGTACCAATCGGTACGGTTACGTGCTACGCAATTACGGCAATACTTGATATTATCGCGGTAAGAAAATATGCAAAAACAAAAATCTCACTTATTGAAATTTCAAGGCCAATTGGTGCAGGTATTTTAATGGCTGCATCAATTTACGGCTTAAAAATGGTGCTTAATACAAGTTCTTCAAGGCTTGTTACGGTAGGCATTATCGGTGTTGCCGCAGTTGTATACTTTGTTGGTCTTGCAATCTTCTCGGTTTTTGACGAAACAGATATTGAATTTATGCCCGGTGGCAGAAAATTAAGTAAACTTTTAAGAAAGTTGGGCGTTAAGATTCGTCCTACACAGGAGTAATATGATTACAGTTATAGGCGCAGGTTCTGCAAATGCTGAAAACCTTTCCCTTATTGCATATAAAAAAATAAAAGAGGCAAAAAAGGTTATATTAAAAACCGAAAAAATGCCCATTGCAAAACTTTTAAAGGCTGAAAACATATCTTATGAAACTCTTGATTCTTTGTACGAATCAGCTGAGGATTTTGACAGCCTTAACAGCCTCATTAAGGAGTTTTTATCTAAAGAGGATTGTGTATACGTTGTGCATGGTTCTGCCCTTGATGATACCTCTGTAAGCCTTTTAGAGGGCGCTGAAATTATCCCCGGTATTTCAGTTGCCCATTGTGCCGCTGCTTATATGAATATTACGGCAGAAGCAAAAACATATACCGCATTGGATGTGCTTTCAGGCATAAAATTATCACAGCACGAAGACAATATGATTACGTGCATTGATTCTTTTCTTTTAGCAGGCGACCTTAAATGTATACTTGCTGATATTTACGGAGACGAGTACGAAATAAAATACTATACCGAAGATTTTGACGGTGTTCAAAGTTCAAAAGATATTATGCTTTATGAGCTTGATATGCAAGAAACCTATAATCACACAACATCAGTTTACCTTAAAAAAATGGATTTTGAAAAGGTATACAGATACGATATTGAGCATCTCATTGCTATTATGGATAAGCTTTGTTCACGTGATGGTTGCCCATGGGATTCGGTGCAAACACACGAAAGCCTCCGCCCGTATTTAATCGAAGAAGCATATGAAGCGGTAGACACCATTGATAAAAATGATCCTTTCAGACTTTACGACGAGCTTGGCGATGTTTTATATCAGATTGTTTTCCACGCAAACATAGCAAAACGTTGCGGTGAATTTGATTTTTGCGATATAACAGATTCTATATCAAGAAAAATGATAGCAAGGCATCCGCAAATTTTTGCAAATGCTGAAATTGATGAAAACCTTAACGATTTTTGGGAAGAAACCAAAAAGAAAGAAAAAGGGTTGCAGACAACATACGAAGTTATGAAAGATATACCTGAAGCTTTAGCATCACTTGCACGTGCAGAAAAAATGCTTCACAAGGCAGAAAAAGCAGGTATAAAGCAAGAAGAAACCGAAAAGACTATTGATAACATTTTAAAGAAATTAAATGGCAAAATCGAAGCTACAGAAGCATTTTCAGGCGAGCTTTTGTTTGAAATCGTTAAACTTTGCTATGCTTTAAAGGTTCATCCTGAGCTTGCATTAAACAAGAAAATTGCCCAGTATATGGAGCAATTTAACGACAAAAACATAAAAAAAGTGTAAAAATGCTTAAAATCGCTAAAAAATGTGAAAAAAATTCATAAAAATAGTGTATTTTGTTAACTCACCTATTGACATTTTGCCAAAAATATGTTAATATTTCTATGTTGTATTAGCGATGTAGCTAATTAATTTTAAAATTTTATTTGGAGGAAACTACAATGAACAAAGCAGATTTAATCAATGCATTGGCTGCAAAGAATGAAATTTCAAAGAAGGATGCTGAAAAGGCTGTTAATGGCGTACTTGACCTTATCGCTGAAGCTCTTAAGGCTGGCGACAAAGTTCAGATCATGGGCTTTGGTGCTTTCGAAGTTAAAGAACGCGCTGCAAGAACAGGCAAGAACCCTGCAACAGGCGAAACCATTAAGATTGAAGCAAGCAAGGCTGTTGTTTTCAAGGCTGGCAAAGCTCTTAAGGATTCCGTTCAATAATTCAGTTTTTTATGAATCCGCCACTTTTTAGTGGCGGTATTTTTTTGCAAAAAACTAAGCACTGCAGTAGCAGTGCTTTTTGTTTTATTCTACAGTTTTTTCGGTTTTCTTTAATGCCAGCATTACGTATACTACAGCTATTGCCGCAAGTAAGCAAGCAATAATTGATAATACTTGCTCAGCATAAGGTACCTTTATACCGAGGAAGGTATTTCCGTTATCCTGAATAGAGGATATAATACCGCCCATAACAAGGGACGTCAAAAAGCCGACTATTCCACCTACCGATTGGCAGAAAGCATAACTATCGGCACAGATGTTTTCAGGTACTGACGTAAACACTATATTCATAAGTGCGCAATATGCACCAACCGCAGAGAATGAATGGAATAAATTATAAAGAACAAAGCAGAAGGTACTGTTTTCAGGTGTTACAAATATTACTACGAAAGACCTTAAAAACATTGTTACAAGGCACACTAAAAGCATCGTCTTAAAAGAAAACTTGTCCCCTACCATTCCGATTGGTATTGCAACTGCAAACTGGAAAATACCACCGATAATTACGTTAAGCATTGTTGACATTGTTTGGGACATACCTAAGCCCGAATCAGCTATTGCCCTTATCTGAAAATCCTTATAGAAAGGCATTGCTGAATATTGTGCCGCACTCCATAATGCAAAAGCACCCGCAATAAGTAATATCTTTTTATTGGTTGCAACGTTTAAAATATTTTTTAATACATTGGTTTTCTTTTCTTCTTCACGGGGAAGTTCAACAATCGAGAATAAAATAAGCTGATGGATAATAAGCAAACCAAAAATCGTAAGTGCGCATATTCTGAAAATCGTAGGCATCTGATTTACGCCCGTTTCCTGCTGAACCCATTTATAATGGTCAACCATTGCGCCCATTATATATGAAAATCCCATACCTAAAACAAGAGAAATCATTTGCATAAAGCCATTATATTTGCCACGTTTATTAACTTCAACAAGTGAAACACGCCAATAGCTTATTTTGGGGTTTGCAGTATAAAGACCTGCATAGGCTAATATTACAAATACAACGAAAACAATTCTTTTAATAGAAGCATCAATAGGCACATCAGGTATAATATACAGCACCATAAACAACACCTGATTGATTATGCTCATTATTATTGAAAACTTTTTAACTGAGCCGCGCCTGAACAACATTGAAAGAATCTGAAAAAGGCAGCCTAAAGAAATTATTGAGTATAAAACACCTGTCTGGGCAGAATTAAAACCAAGATTATTGGCAAGCTCAGCCAAGATAGTACCTTCAACCATCAATAACGCTATCAGATACTCAAATGCAGCCTGAAGCATAAAAAGGAAACGACTTCGCTTCATTTCAGCAGAATCAAAATATATCATAAAAACCTCCGAAATACAGCAGTAATTATACCCTTAAAGGCAATAAAAATCAACCGTATTTGTTTGATAAAATCTTCATTTTGTGGGATTAAATTCTACGCCACAGTTTAAAGGACAACGGCCAGATTGCACCTGCAAAAGCCGTTAAAAGGAAATATCTTATACCATCAGCAATATAAACATCGCCTACAAGTGAATATAAAGGCTGTTTAAGCACTGATTTTATCAATATAACGGGAATAATACCTATCACCAATTTAATTAACTGTGCCCACCATTTTGCCTTTGTTTCAAAGTGTGAATAGCCTTTATCAACTTCATAGGCAAGCCACATACCTAAAATACAGCCAAGCATTTTATATGCGCTTTCAGTACCATGGATAAGGTTATCAGCATCAACATCATTAGGGAAATTATATAACTGTGCGTACAAAATAAGTGCGATATCAATTAAAACCATAACGGCAAACATTATACGCACGAAGGTTTTATTGTCTTTTTTTATAATAGGATAAATGCCAAAGATTAAAATAAGTGCAACAACTATGGAAACACCAACGTCAAGCGGTGTATGTACCCCAAGCCACAAACGTGAAAATGGTATAAGAACACATAATGCTATGCAAGCAATACTTATCCATTTACGTTTATTCCACCTTGCGATACCGCCAAAGATGCCAACACCCGCTTGAGTATGACCGCTTGGGAAAGAATACCCCGTTGCCGCTTCCCTTGCTGACTCAACAATAGGAAAATCAGGCTTCAACACCCATGGACGCGGTATGCGGAAAATAAGCTTTAAAAATTGGTTTAAAACCGTACCTAAAAGACCTACCGAAAGTAAAAAATATCCTTGTTTTTTATCAATGCACCAGAAAAACAACAATCCAACTACAATAAATACAGTTTCTTCACCTAAAAGTGTTATAACAGAAAAGAAACTATCAAGTATGGGATTTCTGATTCCTTGTAAAAATTCTAAAAATTCCATAAAATCCTCACTAAATTATATTTTTTGACGACCATTAAATTATAGCAAATAAATTTCGTAATGTAAATTGCATTTTCTAACATAAATATTGCAAATTCAAACTTAAAAAACAGTTTTTATGCAGGCAAAAAATAAAGCAAACTTATGTTTGCTTCATTTTTAAAAACATTCAAATACTTCAACCATACCATAGCTTGTGGCGACGGAAGAAAAATCATCAGGCACGCAGATAATTTCTTTATCCGAAAAGCGTTTTAACAAAAGAGATTCTGCCTCTTTTATCTGTGCCCTACCTGCAATATAAACTTTATTTGCATTTGAGTTTATAACCTGCTCAACTTCATCCTTTAAAACTGTGCCTAAGAAGAAGCTGTAGGCATCATCCTTTGTACCATTCATAAAATTAGCTAAAATGCGCACCTTGAAAAGAGCCTTATTTATGCCGTTTTTTTGCGTATAGCTGTAGCCTTCATACAGCATATCATTTAATTTTGCCGTTTTTAAATCAACAGAAGATGCAAGAATGGTATTATTTGAAAGGGAGGCAATCATTTCACCAGTCAAGGCAGTAAAGAAATCATAAATCTTTTCATTTTCATTAGTAAAAATAAGTTTTGAGTGGGATCCGGGCAAAATGTATACGCCCTCACCTTTTATATTCATAAGCTTATTTATGCCCAAAAGCTCAACTTCTTCACCACGCATAACGTCAGTTGTGCCGTAATCTTCGCCAAAGAGCCTTACACCGGGAACAAAAGCAAAAGGAATTGAAGAAATTTCAGTTATCTCAGTTTTAACAATAGCTTTATTAAGCTCATTTATCCCTGCAGGTGCAGGTACGTGATTTACCGTTTTAAGACCGCCTTCAGAAGTTATCATGCCTGCGCAGATTATGGTTTTAATATCATTTTCAGTTAAATTATTGCGGGATAAAAGCTTTTTAATTGCATCCTTTATACCATTAAAGAAGCCTGTTTTATCAGTTAAACCAAGCCTTGCGCCCATATCAATTTTTACGGTATCAATAACACCGTTATTAAATAAATTTATGCGGGTATTAGTTGTGCCGCCATCAATAGTAATATACATTATTTTATTGCATTTACGCATTTTTTTGCAAGTTCTGTAATTGATGCGTAATCATCCTTTTCAAGCATTTTTTTATCAACGATATTTGAGCCTAAACCAAAGCCAACAGCGCCCGCTTTAAGATAATCAGCCATATTATTAACATCAACACCGCCTACAGCGATAAGCTTAATATGCTTTAACGGTGCAGACACTGCTTTAACGTACTCAGTGCCCATGCTTGTTATGGGGAAAAGTTTTACAAAGTCAGCACCTGCAACGTGTGCCGCCTGAATTTCAGTTGGCGTAAGTGCACCTGGCATTGAAACAAGGCCGACTTCCTTTGTGTGCTTAATAACCGCCGCATTAGCGTCAGGTGAAATAATAAATTTACCACCCATTGCTTTGGTAATATCAACCTGTTCAGTAGTCAATACCGTACCTGCGCCAACAAACATTTTGCCTTCAAAATGATTTGATAAAAGCTTTATCATTTCACCCGTTTCTTCATCAGATACTTTTTTTGTTGCATCAAAGGTGATTTCGATAAGGCGGATTCCCCCATCATACATTGCTTGCGCAAGAGGAATAAGCTTTTCCTTTTGAACCCCACGCACAATTACAACAATTTTATTTTCTAAAATGGAATTTATAACATTTTCACACATAACTTTTTCTCCTTAAAACCTTTCTGTTCATTATACTAAATAAATTATTCCTTATCAATTTTTGTGAGAAGCATAATGCCGTCATTTATATAAACTTCGGCAGTTTTACCCTTTAATACTTCATTGCTTACGCCGATTGCGCTTGATGCCTTGATATCTGCATTTTCAAGGGGATATTTTGCGTTTTTAACGTTTACGCCTTTAGCATCGCCTAAAATATTATTAAGGGAGAAATATAAAAATTCATCACTTATATATTCAGTAGCATTGCCGATAATTTTAATTTGCGAATAATCATCAATTATCTCTGCATTTTTGCCCTTTTCATATAAGTATAAAAGCATTGAAATATTGCCCATAGTATGGTCGAATCTGCCACCCATAACGCCAATGAGTACAAATTCGCTAAAACCTCTTTTTATGGCTTCTTTTACGGCATAGAAGGTATCTGTATCGTCCTTTTCGCAAGGCAGAACTATTGTTTCAACGTCCGTTTCAGGCATTTTATAAGAATCAAAATCACCAACAATTAAATTAGGTTTTACGTTAAGAACATTCTGATGTTTAAGCCCGCCATCGCAATAAATTACAAAAGCATCATTTATATGCTTTTTTATTTTTTCATAATTATTTATTGGCGCACTACCGATAATAACGCATTTTTTCATGCTTTACCTCTCTCAAAAAAATCCCACAGAAAATATTTATCTGTGGGATAGATAATTATGAATTATATCCTAAATCAAAGGCTTTTTTGTTCATTTCAATGAACTTTTCTTTTACTGTATTTTCAATAGCCTTTACCCAGCGGTCATAAGGAATATCGAAATACTTTGCAGCCTTGCCCATTAAAACGATATTAACTGCTTTTGATGAGCCTGCCTGCTCAGCAAGTTCAAGTGCATTCATTTTATCAATACTTAAGCCTTTGTTTTCAAGTTCATCAAGGACGTTTACCGGATATTCAGCCGCACCGATAATTACGGGCATAGGATCAATTTGTTGTGTGTTTACAACAATTTTTCCGTCCTTTTTAAGGTACTTTGCATAACGTGCAGCTTCAAGCTTTTCAAATGAAATAATAACGTCAGCTTCGCCTTCAGTAATAATTGGCGAATAAACCTTTTCACCAAAGCGAACGTAAGTTACAACGCTACCGCCGCGCTGGCTCATACCGTGAACTTCACTAACCTTAACGTCATAGCCCTCATCAACAAGAAGGCGACCAAGTAATTTTGATGCAAGCAAGCTACCCTGACCACCTACACCAACTATCATAACACTTGTAGTTTTCATAAAATCCTCCTTAATTGATTGCGTCAAATGCGCAAAGCTGTTTACATACGCCACAGCCAACGCATAATGTTGCATCTATTGTTGCCTTGCCGTCCTTCATGCTGATTGCAGGACAGCCGAGACCCATACAGCGTTTGCAGGACTTACATTTATCAGCAATTACTGTTAAAGGCTTTTGGGGTTTAACTGATTTTAAGAGGATGCAAGGTCTTCTTGAAATAATAACGGAGGGTTCTTCAACACTTAATTCTTCCTTAATAGCGCTGTCGCAAGCTTTAAGGTCATAAGGATCAACTACGCGCACACGATTGATGCCCAATGCACGGCAAAGTGCTTCAAGATCAACCTTAGCAGCAGGATCGCCCTTAATATTATAACCTGTTGTTGGGTTCTGTTGATGTCCCGTCATACCCGTAATTGAGTTATCAAGGATAATAACCGTTGAATTTGTTGCGTTATATGCAACGTTTACAAGACCTGTCATACCTGAGTGCATAAAGGTAGAATCGCCAATAACGGCAACTGATTTCTTTTCAGCATCAGTTCCTCTTGCGGCATTAAAGCCATGGAGACCTGAAATTGATGCGCCCATGCAAAGTGTTGAATCAAGTGCGCTCAAAGGAGGTACTGCGCCTAAAGTATAGCAACCGATATCACCTAAAACGGTAATCTTATTCTTTGCTAAAGTATAAAACATACCTCTGTGAGGGCAACCTGCGCACATCATGGGAGGACGGTTAGGAATAACTGCATCAGCACTTACTGATTCCCCTACCTCTTTATTAAATGCTTTGCGGATTGTTGCCTGAGAAAATTCACCTAAAAGTGAGAACATTTCCTTGCCGATAACGTCAATACCAAGTGAACGAACGTGATTTTCAATGATAGGATCAAGTTCTTCAATAACGTAAAGCTTTTTAACTTTTTTAGCAAAATCTTTAATAAGATTTACGGGTAAAGGATTGGGCATACCGATTTTTAAGATGCTGGCTTCATCACCCAAAGCTTCTTTAACGTAAAGGTATGAACAACCTGATGTAATAATACCGATTTCAGTTGAGTTCATTTCAACTGTGTTATACATGCAATCTTCAGCAAATTCCTGAAGTTTAAGAGTACGGTCTTCAACAAAAGGATGACGCT
>JAZOMK010000168.1:0-4053 GCA_045653985.1 Clostridia bacterium
AATCGGTGTGCTTTTTGTGCTTCAGTTTGTGCACCAGTTCTTGAACAGAATCACAACTGAAGTAAATCAGATTGTTATGAGGCTTTCGGGCGAACTCGTTACAAATCACATAAGGCGAAAGATAATGCGCAAGGCAAAAGAGGTAGATATTTCTTGCTTTGATTTACCTGATTTTTATGAAAAACTCGAAAATGCAAATAGAGAAGCAGGTATGCGTCCCGTGCAGATCCTTAATTCTGCTTTAAGCATCGTAAGTACGGTAATAAGCATTATAATTTACATGGTTGTCTTACTGCAGATAAGTGTTATTGCACCTTTGATTGTAGGTGTGCTTGCATTGCCTTATGCAGTAGTAAGCTATGTTTACCGCAGAAAAACGGTAAAATATATGTACAGACGTTCAAAAGCAAGAAGACAAATGAACTATTATTCTTCGGCAGTTGTCAATAAGGATATGGTTAAAGAAATGCGTCTTCTCGGTATAGCTGATGATTTTGAAAAACGTTACGATGAAACTTTTAAAGATTATTTTAAAGGTCTTAAAAAACTTATTTTTGAAGAGGGCGCATGGAATATAGCCTTTGGTGTTTTAAGAATCGTATCTAACTGTCTGTTGCTTTATTTTATTGCAATGCTTGTAATTGATAAGGAAATTCTTATAGGTGATTATTCATTTTATACAGGCGCAATAAGCTCAATAGGCATGGGCATTACAACCTTTATAACAGGTACGGCAACGGTATATGAAGGTACGCTGTTTATTGATAATCTTATTTCATTCATGAAACATGAAAGCAGTATTGTATCTAATGAAAATTCTATTATACCGCAAAAAGGCATAACTCATACCATTGAATTTAAAAACGTAAGTTTTAAATATCCGGGAACCGAAAAACTTGTTCTTGAAAACTTTAATTTCACGTTAAAACCCGGTGAAACGGTTGCTCTTGTTGGTCTTAATGGTGCAGGAAAAACTACTATAATAAAATTACTTACTCGTCTTTATGATCCGACCGATGGCGTGATACTTCTTGATGGCTTGGATATGAAAGATTATGACGTTAAGGCTTTATATGACCTCTTTGGCGTTGTTTTTCAGGACTTTGGCAGATATGCTGTAAGTGTAAGAGAAAATATAACCTTTGGTGATATTAAACGCGAAGGTACGGAAGAAGAAGTTATTGATGCCGCAAAGCAGAGTAACGCATTCGAATATATCAATTCGCTTCCACAAAGATTCGATACACCTTTAATGCGTATTTTTGAAGAAGACGGAACGGAACTTTCCGTAGGGCAGTGGCAGAAAATTGCCGTTGCAAGGGCTTTTTATTCCGATGCTGATATACTTATTCTTGATGAACCTACCGCATCCCTTGATGCACTTGCCGAACAAGAGATTTTCAGGCAGTTTGATAAGCTTAGGGAAGGTAAGACAACTTTGTTTGTTTCACATAGACTTTCAAGTGCTGTTGATGCTGACAGAATAGTTGTTATAAAGGGCGGAAAAATCATAGAAGAAGGCAATCACACTCAATTATTGCAGAAAAAAGGCGAATACGAAAAAATGTTCTCAGCACAGGCTGAAAAATATAATAAACAATAAAAAAAGTATTGACAAACATATAAAATTATGTTAAGATTATTTAGAAAATAAAAGTATATTTTTGAAAGGGCTTGATTTATATGAAAAAATTTGTAGTTCTTCTTACTTTAGTTGCTGTTTTTGCATTCAGCATGGTATCAGCATCTGCTGCAACAACTGACGATCTTATTAAAGCATTAGAAGCTATCCCTGCTGCAAACAACAAAGAGTTCCACGATGGCGCTGTTAAGATGATTAAGGAAGCAAACTTCACTTCTGATCAGATTGATAAGCTTATCCCCATTCTTGAGGAACTTAAAACTGCAGTTCCCACAAACAAGGGTGCTGCTGCAAGAAACTATACACAGGCAGAAATTGATAAAGTTTTTACTGCACTTGATAAGGCTTGCGAAATTACAAAATACAGCTACACAGTAACTGATTATAAGACTTCAACCGGTGGTTCTGACTTTGGTATTAAGGTTTATGCTCCTGATAAGAGTGTTGCGCTTGAGTATACCGATGGTATTGTAAAGGCAACAGGTGTTGAAGAAAACACAAATGACTATGCTTACTTATACCTTGCAGGTGGCGCTGTTGTAATTGCTTTAATCGCTGCAGTTGTTGTAATGCGTAAAAAGGTTAACGGCTAATTAAGGGTTAAATTATGAAGTTGAATGGCGTACTAAAGTATTTGTTTTTACTTTGTGCGCCTTTTCTTTTGTTTTGTTTAGCGGTTTTTCTTATAACAATGTTTTTCTTTACAAGCTACGTTCAGTCGTTGCCTATCTGGAATGCTATGATTGAAAGAGAGCCATCACCTGAAATTGTGATTGATGAAAGTGAAGAAGAGGCTATTGAGCATACCATTGATTATATATCTCCTAAACCCATTGTTGAGGTTACCGAAACGCAAGAAGAAAAGGTGTACTATGATATAAATGAATTTCCAAAGATAAAATGGGGCAAAAAATGGGCAACAATGACAATAGATTATCTTGGCGCAAAGGATGTTCCCATTTATGAAGGCGATACGTTGACTGTGCTTAAATATGGTGTTGGTCATTATTTTTCATCATATAAACCGGGACAAGGCGGCAACTGCGTGTTTTCGTTTCACGTAAACCGTCAAAAACAACTTTATTATCTTCAGGATATCCCTGTTGGTGAGCATATTGTTATAAACACTTCTTACGGCAAATACGTTTATGAAATTGTTTCAAAAGATATTTTTGAAGAAAATGAAACTAAATATGTTTTTCGTGATGAAGGCGAAATGCTTACTTTGTATACTTGCTACCCCAATAAAGGACCTTACAGAAAGCAAAGGATTGCCATAACGGGTTTACTTGTTGAAGAACACAGCGATCCAACTTGGAGGTAACAGTCTATGGCAAAAAAGATTATAAGAGGTTTTATTGATGTTTTTGCGGCAGTTATCTTGCTTATTGCGTTGATTTCAAGTTGCCTTGTTCATGGTGTTTTTAATGCACAAACAGCGGCTGATGCTGTTTGTAATGATGAATTCTACGAAACGTTAAAGGTTGAATTTGTTGAAGGCTTTGAAGCTTTCGGTGGAGTAATAGATGTTTCGGGGGCAGAAGTTTTAAATGCAGTAGGTGAGGAGAATGTTAAAAACTATGCCCGCCAGTATACCGTTGATTTTTTTGATGCAATGCACAATGGGACGGAGTTTGAACCAAAAGAATTTAATGACGGTAATTTAAAAGAATATGTTTATGGATATATTCACGAGTTTGAACCTGATATAACAGAAGAAAATCTTAATGAGATATATGAGCTTATTTTTAATAATGCAGAAAGTTCGGTAAAATATTTACCGGGAATTGTTCAACAGGTTATACCGACAGCAAATAGGGTATTTAATATAATAAATTTCTTGTCGGATATTGAAGTGTTTTTATATATCTTATTCGTTGTTTTAGTTGCGATCAGCATTGTATTAACGGATAAAAATAAATATGTTGATACTGTTTATGGAATTCTCTCTGCTATGTTCTGTGTGCTTGCTGTGGCGGCAATTCCGTTGTTTATGATAATGGTGTATGATGTTCCATCAAAGCTTGTACTTGATGCACCGGTTTTGCTTCAGTTTGTTCGCGGTATAAATACACTTGTGTTCGTGAATGGTGCAGTAATAACGGGTGTTGCGTTTATAGTAACAGCTGTTGCGGTTATTGCAATGTCAGTATATTTATCAATAAAAAAATCTAAAGAAATTTTAGAAAAAACAGTTGACAAAAATTAAAAAAGGTAGTATCATAACCAAGCAAAGTAGGAGCTGCCCGCTTCTCACCTGTCAGCAATTAGGCTGCACATGGTTAAAATTGGCTATAATATAGGCTTATTTTGTGCGGGTAGTTTTATGCTATCCGCATTATTTTATTTGGGGGTGTTCAACATTACAGAGTTGGCAATCAATGATGAAATCAGGGAAAAGGAAGTTAGGC
>JAZOMK010000169.1:0-3004 GCA_045653985.1 Clostridia bacterium
AAGCACCTTGCGTAATCGATGAACCATAATACACAATGGGAAGCTGATCCTTATAATTTATCCCTTCTTCAAGAATCGCACCTTTTTTCACACCTATATAAACGCTGTTTATTACACAATACAAAGGAAAATTAAGTGTAAAAGAACATATACCTTTATCCCACTGCCTATCCGATAAATCAATAACACGTTCATTCTTTTTTGTTATACAATCAGGTGTATACGATGCCACATAGCCCTTGTTTTTGCCTTCATCACAATAAAGATCAAACCCCGCACTTGCAAGCACAGTAAGGCCACCCCTGATGCCAAACTCAGGCTGTTCAACAGATAGCGCAATAAATGGAGAATCTGTTTCGAACCTTACCCTTCCACCTGCAGTATATTCGTTAAGCCACCTTACACCATCACTTATATCATTAGCAACCTCATAAGGCATACGATGGAACTTTTTCCCATCACTCATCACCCCATATATTTTAAAAGGTGATTTTCTGATATCATGCCACTCAATATCATTACCGTTAAAAGACGGTATTGCAAAATTCTTGTCTATCTCTTCAAATTTCATAATATACCTATTATAAAATATTTAAAATTTTCAAGATTGCCGATGCCATTCTAACAAAACCGAAATCTGTCGGATGGCAATAATCAACAAGACATTCGTTAGAAAATTCGCCTTTAAGCATTTCAAAGCCATCAATAAAATAAACGTTATTGTCGCCTTCTGATTTCAATTTATTATAGGTTTCCAAAATAATTTCTCTTCGCTGAAAATCCTGACCGTCATTTATATTGAGCGTTGGTTTTGAAAGCATAATTACGGGAATATGAGGATTTTTTTCTCTTATAATGCGCAAAAACCGCTCATGTGTTGCTTTCAAATGATTAGCATTAGGTGCATTATGATCATAATCATAGACAAACACACTCATAGGTAAAGTTGCTATATATTCCGCCATAATATCTTCTCCTCTAGCAGATCCGGAGAAGCCAAGATTTATATAATCAATATTATTTTGAGTGCAAATTAAGTTTTGATAGCAAGTACCAGGTCGCGATGCACAACCGCCTTGAGTAATTGATGAACCATAATAAACAATAGGAAGTTGATCTTCATAAGCCTTGCCTTCAGAAACTACAGAGCCTTTTTTCACACCTATATACACATTATTTATTGCTGAATATAACGGAAAATTAAGTGTAAAGAAATTGACACCGGCAACCCATTCTCTGCCTGCAGTTGAAATAACGCAGGAAGTTTTCTGATTATAATAATCAGGTTTAAACGAGCCAACAAAACCTTTATTTTTACCTTCATCACAATAAAGATCAAAACCAGCAGAACCTAAAACCGTCATATGTGTCATAACACCGAATTTAGGTTGTTCAACTAAAAGCGCAACAAAAGGAGAATCTGTTGCAAAACGAACTCTGCCACCGCTGGTATACTTATTAAGCGTATTTACACCGCTGTTTACTTTTTCAGCAATATCTAAAGGCATACGGAAAAACTGTGTTCCATCATCCATAAGACCATATATTTTAAATGGTGCTTTGCGAATATCGTACCACTCAACGTCTAAGCCATCAAAAGAAGGCAATGCAAAATTCTTATCAATTTCTTCAATTCTCATAAAAACAACTCTTTTCAAATAAAAATCAATAAAATTCTATCACAGAGAAATATCAAAGTCAAGAAAAAAAGAACAGGTAAAAACCTGTTCTTTAAAATTAAATACGATCAGGATACATTTTAATGTTGGGTTCTGCATCACTGTACCACATTTCAACCATCTTTGACCACTCTGAAGTTTTCTTTTCTTCAACCATGTTATCTTTAATTTCATCTTTTACATTATCAAGACCGACTTCGCCCTCAGTAATTTTCTCACTGCAACGAATGATGTGATAACCATATACAGATGCAACGGGTTCGCTGATCTGACCTGCTTCAAGAGCCTTAGCAGCAGTTGAGAATTCTTCAACCCAGCCGTCTTCAGGACCTACAAGATAACCCTTCTTTGCACTTTCTTCATCAGCCATACCGGTATCTTCTGTATTTTCAATCATAACCTCAATGAATTTTGCTTCATCGCCATCTTTAACAGCGTTATAAACTTCATCAACCTTTGCCTGAATTTTGGCTTTTGCTTCGCTTAAAGCAATATCATACTGTTCTTGTAATTCGTCTCTCTGCTTCTGTGCTTCATCAAGAAGAGCCTGTTCTTCAGCTTTCTTCTGCTCATCAGTTTCTTCTTCAACATACTTCTTGCGAGTTTCAATTTCACTATCATATGAGCTTAACTGTGAAGAAATTGTGCTGAGCTTTGTTGAATCTTCTTCTGTAAAGTTAATAAGAATATGCTGAGCCTTTGAATAACCTGCGCGGTTATAAACGATTGTATCAAAAGTTACGCTTGAGCCTGAATCTAAAGTGATGCTCTGTCCTTTATAAGCAGTTACAAAGTTTTTATCATTTGTAAATGCTTCTTTCTGGCTTGCAAGAAGTTCAGAATAGCTGCTTTCTACTTCACTATCTGTAACTGTTACGTCTTTAAGCTTATCTGCCTTGAATCTGTCAAGTGCATCTGCTTCAAGTTTATCATTTCTTAAATCATCAATAGTAGTACCGTAATAATATTCATAATCAGCGGCAAATCTATCAGCAGCGATACGCTTTAAATAATCTTCATTGCTTTCGCCTTCATTCTTTCCCTTTAATTCCTGACCGGCAAGAGACGTTTTGTAGCTTTCAACGAACTGATCAATATAAGCCTGCTTTTCGTCATTGATATACTCTTCAGCAGCTTTATAATGTTCGTCATTATAATTAAAGTAGCCTTCTGCTTCAGCTTTCTGTCTTAAAATCTCATTAACAACAACTTCTTTAAGGATTGTATCCTTCATTGTTGAGTTAATATATTCCATAGCTGACTGTGCATCATATCCATACTGAGATAACATATTGATATAGTAATTGCAAGCTAATTCATAATCA
>JAZOMK010000170.1:0-2639 GCA_045653985.1 Clostridia bacterium
AGCCAAATACACTTGTATTTTTTCACGTGTTGACGGCAACAAAGAAGTAAGAAAAAAAGTCAACAATTTTTATGTTGACGGAATAAATAATTATAAAAGAGAGTTTAATGCAATAAACGTTCGTTTTGATATAACCGACGAAAATGATGAGGACATAATTTTTTCTCAATCACTATTTAAAATAAAAAACTTTAAAAATGCTTATTCTTATTTTTCATTACTTGCATCTGCTTTTGCAGAAGTAAAACCTTCTCCAATTAAAATAAAAATCACCATGTATCAACTTTTAAGCGAGTTATCCGTTTTCTCTAAAAATGAAATTGAATCATCAAAATATAAAGCAATAATCTCAACACTTAAAGGCATCGAAAACATCGACATAAAAAACCTAAGTGTTCAAAAACTAACTGTAATTTCCGGTTTAAGTGCATCACGTTTTCGCTATCTTTTTTTAGAATATACAGGTGTTTCTCCGATAAAATTTATCGAACAATTAAAAATAACCAGAGCAACCGCTCTTTTAAGCAGCGGTGAGTTGTCTGTAAGTGATGTTGCACATTTCATAGGCATAGATGATCCTGCATATTTTTCAAGATTTTATAAAAAAATCACCGGTAGAAAACCTACCGATGATTTAAAAAGCTAATCGTTATCTCTACCGCCGAAAAGAATAAGTAATCTCAACAACTGCATCAATGAAACTGCCAATGCCGCAACGTAAGTAAGTGCCGCTGCAGTAAGAACTTTCTTCGTTCCTTCGATTTCTTCACCATATAAAATGCCATTTGCTTCAATAGAATTTATTGCGCGTCTACTGGCGTTAAATTCAGTAGGAAGCGTTACAAGTTGAAACAATGTTGATAAACTAAAACAAGCAATACCGGCATAAACAAAGAAAGCGCTAAATTCAGATAATGTGCCGAGTATAATACCAACAAGAATTAAAGGCATAGCAAGCCATGAGCCAATGTTAGTTATCGGAACTATTGCCATCCTGAATTTTGCTGGCGAATAATCTTCAGCATATTGTATTGCATGGCCCACTTCGTGGCAAGCAATACCAACCGCAGCGGTTGATGTACTTGAATAAACACCATCCGATAATCTGATAACATTTTCTTTCGGATCATAGTGGTCCGTAAGCTGTCCTGAAACGCGTTCAACATTTACATTTGATAAGCCGTTTCTATCAAGAACCATTCTTGCCGCTTGTGCACCCGTTATTCCTTTTAAATTTTTTACTTTTTCATACTCTTTATATGTGGAATTTACCTTAGCGCTTGCCCACATAGCAAAAAGCACAGCAGGTAGAACAAGAATTAAATAATACACATCAAAAAACATTTTTAAATTACCTCAATTTCTTCAGGACCATTATACTTAGTTATAATTTGCCCATTTTTATCTTTTTTATGTTCAATACTAAACTTACCAAATGGTGTTGCGATGCTTCCCTTAGCAAATTCAAGTGTTCCTAAGTGTGGTTTGATTTCTATTTTTTTGCATCCTTTATCTACAACGTTTATTCCAAGTATATATTCCGTAATAAACGCAACCGGACCTGATGCCCAGCCATGACATAAACTATGTCTGAAGCCTTCATAACAAAATCTGCCATTATCACCATGAATATCTTTTTTACCATCAGGACAAATTTCATCAATTCTGCAAGAATTTTCAACCCACGCAATATCAAAATCTTCCCAGAAGGTCGTTGCACCTAAATCAAGCATTGCGCCATAATATTCTTTCAGAAGATTGATTACATTCTTTTCTTCCGAAATTTTTGAAAGCGCAGAAAAAATAAAATAACTTAAAAAGGTCGAAAATCCTTTTGTTGTACCATCATCAAGTGTTTTTGCACACTCATTGTCAGCAATACCATTCAGAATAAGCAACGATGCAATCTGTTTATATCCGCAAGGCGAATAATTATTCCCCTTTATTTTTTTATAATTATCAAGGCATTTTTTTAAGGAATCTTCTTCGACGAATTCATTAAGTTTAATTACAGCATTATAAAACATAACCGTCAATGCTTTGATTCCTTCTTTTGCCGCCAGCGTATTCCTTGTTGGCCAATCAATAAAATCCGATGCAGTAAAAACTCCATTCTCATCACAATTTAAAAGAATTTGTTTTATGATTCTATTCAGAACTGCTTTATTTTTATTTAAAAACCCCGTCTTTCCGAAAAAACTGCACCATTCTTCTGCATTTATAACCCACCAAAGTGAATATGTAGGAAGCGAATTAACCCATCTCTCCTCTTTCATTTTAACAACTGAAAGTTCAAGAGCAGTTTCAATATCCGGAACATCTCCAAATACATATTTAACGGTCTTTAATTCAGGATTAAGGTCGCCAATCCACACAAGGCGATCACGCTTAATACCATCCCATATTTCATCCTGCATACACATGTGGCAAGTATGTACAGACGTATCATAAATTTTATTAAGTTTTTCATCACTTGAAGAAAAACTGCCGATAAATTCATAAGGTCTATATACACATACCCCCTGAATTGCGGATATAGTTATTGTACATTCGCTTAAAAGTTCAATATACAAAAAACGATAACCTGTATTGCCCCAAACATTTGTTGAAAGCCTCACTGCATCTACAACAAAATCTCT
>JAZOMK010000171.1:0-5415 GCA_045653985.1 Clostridia bacterium
ATCCTAATTTTACAATACTTACCTGCTCACAAGCATGGGATCCTTACCCATGGTACAGAGATAACCCCTCACGTTTAAAAAACGTTATTCGTTGGAAGCTTACCCCCAATAATTGGCGCAAACTTCTTGAAAAAGTTAAAGATATGGCTGATAATATGCCCGATTCAGCCTTAGGCAAGCGCTTTATTATGATGGATAACTGGAACGAATGGGGTGAAGGCCATTATATAGCGCCCCACCTTTCAGGAGGCTTCAAATACCTGCAAGCCATCCGTGAAGTCTTCACAAAACGCGATAACTTACCTGACTATCGTTTGCCCGAAACTCTTGGACTTGGACCTTATGATAAAAATATTGATTTTGAGGCTGATGTAAAATGAAAACAGTAAAAGATTATATAACCACTATCCCCGATTTTCCCGAAGAAGGCATCCTTTTCCGCGATATTACCACAGTTTTGCAGGATGCGGAAGGCTTTAAGCTTGCCATTGATGAATATACAAAACTTTTAGAGGGCGTTGATTTTGACGTTGTCTGCGGCGCTGAATCCCGCGGTTTTATCTTTGGCGCACCCTTAGCCTACAATCTTAACAAACCCTTTGTGCCAATAAGAAAGAAAGGTAAATTGCCACGTGAAACCGTTTCAGCAACCTATGCTTTGGAATATGGCACAGCAGAAATTGAAATGCACGTTGATTCCATTAAACCCGGCCAGAAAGTTATCATTATTGACGATTTAATTGCAACGGGCGGTACAGTAAAGGCTTGTTGCGAGCTTGTTGAAAAGCTTGGCGGAACAGTAGAAAAAATATTATTTTTACTTGAATTAAAAGGTCTTAACGGCAGAGAAACTTTAAAAGGCTATAACGTTGAAAGCGTTGTACAATACGAAGGCAAATAAAACTTAAACCAGGCGAATTTTACGCCTGGTTTTTTTACAATTCAATAAAGCCTAAAGATACGCGCAGGGCATCTTCAACTTTATTCATCAATATATCGTTAAGTGCGCCCAATTTTTCCTTTAAACGTTTTTTATCAATGGTGCGTATTTGTTCTAAAAGTATCACGGAATTTTTTTGCAGTCCGTGTCTTTCGCCCTGAAGTGCTATATGGGTGGGCAATTTTGCTTTATCGGTTTTTGACGTTATTGCCGCCACGATTATTGTGGGGCTGTATTTATTGCCGATATCGTTCTGCAATATGAGTACAGGTCGTATTCCGCCCTGCTCACTGCCCACAACGGGCGAAAGGTCAGCGTAATATATTTCGCCCCTTTTTATCAAATTCGGTTCACCCTTCCTGAATTTCAGGATGCTAAAAGGAGGCGTCCTCCTCAAGAACCGGCGAAAGCCTTAAATTAAGCTTGCCAAAAGTTTTATAACCTCGTTTTAAAAGCATCCTTACTTTCATTTTATGATTTTTATTGAAAAATTGTTTAAGCGCAACGTTTACTATTTTATCTCTGTCAGCCGTCTTTTTTAACTTTTCAAAATTGCTGTTGCTTATTTTTACCGTAATTTCTTTCACGGTTTTAAACTCCTTTCTTATTATTGTTCTTTTATTTTTCCTTCATTCATTTAATTTTATCGAAGCCAATTTTTATTTTTCAATGTTGTTTTTTGTATATTTTGTGATAATTTGAAAACAATTAGATTAAATCGCTTTAAATGTGTTGACAAATTCCATGTCAGGTAATATAATTAAACTGTAATTAGCACTCACTGCTATTGAGTGCTAACAAAAAATCAAGGGAGGTTTTTTAATTGGACGAATTAAGCCATAGGCAAAAAGAAATTCTGCAGGCAATAATTGAAGACTATATCTCAAACGCCATGCCCGTTGGTTCAAGGACAATTTCAAAAAACTTTGCTCTTTCTTCGGCAACCATTCGTAACGAAATGAGCGACCTTGAAGATTTAGGCTACTTGGAACAGCCCCATACCTCGGCAGGCAGAGTGCCCAGCCAGAAAGCTTACCGTTTTTACGTTGATAATCTTTTAAAGCTTTCAACCCTTTCCCTTACTGAAATCGAGTACATACAAAAATACTACGATAAAAGAATCGGACAGACGGGCGAAGTTTTATCAGATGCAGCAAGGGTAATAAGCGACCTTACCCAATACGTTTCAATCGTTACACCGCCTAAGGTTAAAAACGTAAACGTATCAAGCATACAGCTTATGCCGGTAAACCATATGACGGCTATGGTAGTGCTTTTAACTGATACGGGTATGATGCAGAACACACCTATAGCGTTACCAAGAAGCGTAACGGCTGAAGAACTTGAAAGTATGTCCCGCTTATTGAATAAAATGTTCGCAGGTAAAAGCGTTAATGAAATTCATCCGGGCGCACAGTATATAGTTGAAAATGAAATTGCCGACCAAAAGCAGATTTTTGATGCTATCTGCACCGTACTTTCCGCAAGGCTTCAAAACGGGCAGGAAAGAGTCGTTATTGAAGGCGCAAGCAAGGTTTTATCACATCAGGAATTTTCAGACGTTGATAAGGCAAGAGGATTTCTTCAGTTATTGGAAGAAAACAAAAAGCTTGGCGAAATCGTAAACGATGAAAATACGGGCGTAAGTGTAAGAATCGGCCACGAAACAGGTTTAGGCGACGTAAGCATCGTTACGGCAACCTATTCAGCAGGTGGTAAAGACTTGGGCAAAATTGGTGTTATCGGCCCAACAAGAATGCAATATGATAAAGTTCTTTCGGTACTTGATCAGGTAGGTAAAACCCTTACAGATATATTCACCGAAACACAGATAAAGGAGGATGAGTCCGATGAGTAAGAAAAAAGATGAAGATATAAAGGACGAAGTAACTGAAGAAGTTACTGAAGATGCAACAAGCGATTACGCAACACCTGAAGAAACCGTTGAAGCAGAAGAAGCTCCTTCAAAAGAAGAAGAATATTTAATGCTTGCACAAAGAATTCAGGCTGATTTTGATAATTATCGCAAGCGCAACGTTTCCCTTCGCGCAGATGCCCTTGCAGACGGCAAAATAGAGGCAATAAAAGCATTTCTTCCCGTTATGGATAATCTTGAGCGTGCCCTTGATACCGAGCGTAAAAACGGCACCGAAGGCTCTTTAATGGAAGGCCTTGAAATGATACTTAAACAGATGACGCAAATGCTTACATCTCTTGGCGTTGAAGAAATCGACGCATTAAACAAACCCTTTGATCCTGCTTGCCACAACGCAGTAATGCAGCTTCCCGCCCAGGAAGGTCAGGATAAAGGCATAGTAGCCGCAGTTTTTGAAAAAGGCTATAAAATGGGCGACAAAGTAATTAGATATTCTATGGTACAAGTAACCATTTAATAATTGATATTTTAGGAGGATTATATATTATGAGCAAAATTATTGGTATTGACTTAGGTACAACAAATTCATGTGTAGCAGTTATGGAAGGCGGCGAACCCGTTGTTATTCCTAACTCTGAAGGTGCAAGAACAACTCCTTCAGTTGTAGCATTTAAAGATGGCGAGCGTTTAGTTGGCGCTATTGCAAAGCGTCAGGCTGTTGCTAACCCCGATAACACAGTAATGTCCATTAAACGTGATATGGGTACAAACGCAAAGAGAAATATTGAGGGCAAAGATTATTCACCTCAGGAAATTTCAGCAATGATTTTATCAAAATTAAAGTCAGATGCAGAAAGCTATCTTGGCGAACCTGTTACACAGGCTGTTATTACAGTTCCCGCTTACTTTAACGACTCACAGCGTCAGGCAACAAAAGACGCAGGTAAAATCGCAGGTTTAGAGGTTCTTCGTATAATCAACGAACCTACAGCCGCATCACTTTCATATGGTCTTGATAAAGAAGATAATCAGAAAATCCTTATCTATGACTTAGGTGGCGGTACTTTTGACGTTTCAATTCTTGAAATTGGCGACGGTGTTTTTGAAGTTCTTGCAACAAATGGTGATACTCGCTTAGGCGGTGATGACTTTGACGAAGCTATTATGAACTGGCTCGTTTCAGAGTTCAAAATGTCAAACGGTGTTGACCTTAAAAATGACAAAATGGCAATGCAGAGATTAAAGGAAGCTGCTGAAAAGGCTAAGATTGACCTTTCAGGCACACTTTCTGCAAGCATTAACCTTCCCTACATCACAATGGGCGCAGCAGGTCCTTTACACTTAGATATGACACTTACACGTGCTAAGTTTGACGATCTTACAAGCGACCTTGTAAGAAGAACTATGGATCCCGTTACAAAAGCTATGAGCGATGCAGGTCTTTCAATGAGCGACATCAACCGCGTTGTTCTTGTTGGTGGTTCAACAAGAATCCCCGCTGTTCAGGAAGCAGTTAAGAAAGTTACCGGCAAAGAGCCTTTCAAGGGCATTAACCCCGATGAATGTGTTGCTATCGGTGCAGCAATTCAGGGCGGTGTTTTAGGTGGCGAAGTTAAGGACGTTCTTCTTCTTGACGTTACACCCCTTTCACTTGGTATCGAAACTTTAGGCGGTGTTTGCACAAAGCTTATCGAGCGCAACACAACAATCCCCGCAAATAAGAGCCAGATCTTCTCAACAGCAGCAGACGGTCAGACTTCAGTTGAAATCCACGTGCTTCAGGGCGAAAGAGAAATGGCAGCATACAATAAAACATTAGGTCGCTTCCAGCTTACAGGCATTCCTGCCGCACCCAGAGGAGTTCCTCAGATTGAAGTTACATTTGATATTGACGCCAATGGTATCGTACACGTTTCAGCAAAAGACCTTGGCACAGGCAATATGCAGGATATCACAATTACCGCTTCAACAAACCTTTCCGATGAAGAAATCGACAAGGCTGTTAAAGAAGCTGAACAGTATGCAGCAGAAGACAAGAAGAATAAGGAAGCCGTTGAAATCCGCAACCAGGCTGACGGACTTGTTTACAACTGCGAACGTACTTTAAACGAACTTGGCGACAAGATTGCATCTGACGATAAAGCAAGAATCCAGGCTGAGGCTGATGCAGTTAAAGAAGCATTAAAGGGTACTGATAACGAAGCTATCAAGGCAGCAAGTGATAAGCTTGCACAGGTTTCACAGGAAATCTTCGGTAAGATTTATGCTTCAGCACAGCAAGCACAGCAGGGTGCTGACATGGGCGCATCTCAGGGCGGTGCAAACGCAAACGACGGCAACACCTATGATGCAGATTACGAAGTAGTTGACGAGGATAAATAATATTTATGGCAAGCAAACGTGATTATTACGAAGTGCTTGGTGTTCAGAAAAACGCCACAGATGACGAGATAAAAAAAGCGTTCAGAAAAATGGCAAAACAGTATCACCCGGATATCCATCCGGGTGATAAAGACTGTGAAGCAAAGTTTAAAGAAGTAAATGAAGCTTATGCAGTTCTTTCCGATGCTGAAAAACGTGCAAACTATGATCAATTCGG
>JAZOMK010000172.1:0-2876 GCA_045653985.1 Clostridia bacterium
GTATATCTGTAAGAGCACCGGTATAATGTCTTAAAGTATGAGGTTTATAGGGGTGTTTTAAACATTCTTCCTCGTTAATTTCTATGCCTAAGCCCGGCTTATCGGGGATAGTAATATAGCCGTCTTTATATTCAAGGCTCTCGTTTGTAACATCCTTACGCCACTCAACATCAGAGTACATAATTTCCAAAATGCAGAAGTTGGGGCAGTTTGCGGCAAGCTGAAGTGTTGCGGCATTGGCAACGGGACCTGATGGGTTGTGAGGCGCAAAGGGAATATATCTGCACTCGGCTTCAGCGGCAATCTTCTTTAATTCCATAATACCACCTGCGTGTGAGATATCAGGCTGGATATAATCAGCAGGCATCATATCGAAGAACTTGCGGTAATCCCAACGGGTGTAAAGTCTTTCGCCTGCTGAAATTGCAACGGGTGATTTATCGCGTACTGCCTTTAAAGCATCAAGGCTGTCGGGAGGTACGGGTTCTTCAAAGAACATGGGCTTAAATTGCTCAAGTTCCTTTGCGATATTGATTGCGGTAGGAATGTTGAATCTGCCATGACCTTCGATTAAAAGGTCAACTTCGTTACCTGCGGCTTCACGTACAGCCTGCACGCATCTTAAAGCCTTATCAAGTTCCTTTGATGAGATGTTCATATAGTTTTTGCCAAAGGGATCCCACTTCATGGCAGTGACACCGCGCGCAACGGCGATCTTAGCCTTCTCACCAAATTCTTCAGGCTCTTTTGCACCTGCGAACCAGCCGTTTACGTAAATGCGGACTTTATCGTTTACTTTGCCGCCTAAAAGTTGGTATACGGGGACGTTAAGAGATTTACCCAAAATATCCCAAAGTGCCATTTCGATAGCGGAAAGAGCTGACATTAAAACTGCACCACCACGCCAATAAGCATCGCGGTAAATATCGTGCCAATGCTTTTCAATATCAAGGGGGTTTTTACCTACAAGATATTCCTTGATATGTTCAACAGCACCTTCTAATGCCTTTTCCTTGTATTCAAGTGTTGCTTCGCCAACACCTGAAATGCCTTCATCTGTATAAACTTTTACGAAAACCCAGTTTGTTCTGAAACAATCTACATTAAAAACTTTTACATCCGTTACTTTCATAATTCAATCTCCTTATAAAATTTGGGGTATACTGCAGTTTTATATTTGAAATCCGTAACACTGCGATCATCCATTAAACCTAAGTGCATGGGTACAACCTTTTTTGCGCCTACTTTATCGGCAAAACGAATACCATCAGCAAAATTCATGTTGTTGCCTACACCGTTTACGGGCATAAATAAGACGTCAATATCTTTGGGTAAATCCTTAAAAATTTCTGTATTATAAAGGGTATCGCCCGTAATGTAATATGTTTTGCCCTCAGCCTCTAAAATTATGCCTATTGCATCAATATCAGAGTGAACAGCCTTAACTGCTGTGAATTTTACGTTGCCCTCAGTCCATTCGGTATGCCTTGGGAAATATACGTAATTATGATGCTTGCCGTACTTTCTTATTGCACTAAAGCATGAGGGGGGGACGATACACAATACCGATTTTTCGGTTTTTAAGTAGTTATCAAGAGTTTCCTCATCATAATGGTCCTGATGGTTATGTGTGCAGATTATAATATCAGGCTCTAATTTTAAAAGCGCTTCATCAACTTCAACCCTGCGGTATGAGGCGGGGTTTAATTTTAAACAACTGTTTGAAAGATAAGGATCAATAATGATTTTTTTATTATCTGTTTCAAATAAAAGACCTGCCTGGCCAAGCCACGTTATTTTCATTTTTACCCCTTCTTTACTAAAAGTTTTGATGCCATTTCTGTTTTAGGCAGATAAAGCTTGCCATTTTCGGCAGTATAGGTTGCGCCTGTGAAAAGATCACAATACTCACCGTCATCAACGTATATAACGGCATCTTCTAAAGCATAAACGCCCTTTAAAATATTACTGATATATACGGGGGTGGTGTCGTCATCACAGTAAATGCGCACACCTGCTTTTTTAGCAATATCTCTTAAAACACCGCCTGATAAATCACCTATTGCGGAGTAGATACTTGTCCAATTATCAAATTTCTTCATACCGATGGCGGTTTTGTTTGTATTATTATATGTACCTAAGGATGAAACGGTTTCATCAATATAGAATAAAGGCTTAGGTAATTTTTCTTGTAAAGGATTATATGAAAGGTCGCCAAAGGGAGTTTTTACAGAAGCTTCATCAGCATCAAATTCGCAAACGTTAATGCCTGTTGCGTCTTTAATACCTTTTATGCCGTTGTTTATATAATCGGGGGCATATATCCATAAAATTGCTCTGTTATTTGCTTTTAACTTGTTGATAAATGCGGTGTTTTCGATGTTAAATTCATCAAGAAGGATAACAAGCTTATATTTATCAATATCAATTTTATCAACGTCGCAAATTGAATAGATATCGTAAGGTGCGCCCATTCGGTTAAGTCCGTTACGCTGTTTGCCAAGTAAAAGAGTATTTAACTCAGCATTTTTATTTACACCATAAAGGGAATCACCTTCAGCAATAACAAGAATTTCAGCAACACTTTCGTGCTTCATTTTTGTTATGTCTTTTTGAATTTCTATCATATGGGTAATTGCACCCATCATTTCATCTGAATAGAACCAGCCTTCGAACATATCAAACCACCATAATGCCGCACCCTTTGCTGCACAAAGCATAAAATCACGCTGCATAAGATTAAGAGCCTGGGTAAGACTTTTGCATTTTGCATGTCCGCCGGGAATAAGCATACCTTCAATTTCAGGGGGAGCAAGGTTTGTGATATGGTCAAATTCAAGATAATAAAGTTTGTTGTGTTTATCTAATGTATCATA
>JAZOMK010000173.1:0-5117 GCA_045653985.1 Clostridia bacterium
TAACATCACAATGAGCATTAAGCTTATCACAGAAATCGCTATCGAAGAAGGTCTCCACTTCGCTATCCGTGAAGGCGGCAGAACTGTTGGTGCTGGTATTGTTTCATCCATCATCGACTAATCAAACTAAACGAACCGAATAATTCGTTACAAACACAAAAACCTTGCAGAAATGCAAGGTTTTTTGTTTACTGTGTCGCGGCAACCATAAAAGCTCGGTTATTTACGTTTGTGTAAACTCCCTCGCTTTTAGAACACCGCTCCTTGTCTTGTAACGTTTATTCGGTTCGTTTGCAATAGAAGATAAGAAGAGGAAAAAGTATAGTGTTTGCGCCTTGGCTTGTAGTGTTTATCGAACTCTCATTAGAGATAAAAATAAAGTGCGCGGTAGAATAATTCGTTGCAAACACAAAAGTCCTGCATTTTTGCAGGACTTTTTGTTTTCTGCGTTATGGACGGTATAATTGCTCAGTCACTTACGCTAATGTAAGCTCCTTCTCAATTAACCGCCCATGCCTTGACTTGCAACGTTTTTGATCTCGTTAAGTGCGCGGCTAAATTTATTAACTTCTAATGTTTATCGAACTCTCATTCGCGGTAAAAATAAAGTAGGCGGTAGAATAATTCGCTAAAAAACTAAACCCCTTGCATTTGCAAGGGGTTTTGCCTTGATAAATAAATTAAATCCAGGATTTATGATCTTCTAACACGATATTGCTTTTTCCAAACAAAGCCATTTGAAGCTTATATGCGGCAACGGGGTAGTCAACTTTCCAATAAGCGCCACCGTCAGCGGGGTTATTAAAGGGTTTGCAACATTCCGAATCGGGCAACGTTACCTGTTTTATATCGTAATTGAGCCAGCCTTCGGTAAGAGCCGTAACCGCATAAGCCAGGATATCGTTGGGGGTAAGGCCCGTACGTAAATAAGGAAGAATCTCATTTACAAAAGAAATCATTTCGTCTCTTGAGTAGTTTTTGACTTTTTCAGCAAGAAGCATCATAACCTTTTGCTGTCTGCCTGTTCTGGCTTCGTCACCACCGGTTTGACCTTTTCTTATACGCATATAGGTAAGTGCGTGGCCACCGTCAACTGCGATGTCCTGAGCGCCAACGTTAATTTTCCATTTGCAGGTGTTTTTTAAATATTTTGATTCTTCTTCAGTAACGCTGATGGTGATACCGCCAACAGCATCAATTATTTTGGGCAGAGATTCAAAGTTTACTATAACATAGTTGTCAATAACAACCTTGTAGTAACGTTCAATCATTTCAATTTGCTTTTGAGGGCCTGCATATCTTAATGCGTGATGGAATTTTGTGTATCTGCCACCATCATCAAGCTTTACGTAACTGTATTGGTCGCGCAAAAGTGATGCAAGGGTTACGGTGTTTGTTTTCTTGTTTACTGAGGCAATGCACATGGCATCGGCTCTGCCATTTACACTTAATGGTTGAATAGTGCCGTTTTCGGTGTTGTTTTCCATACCGATAAAGAGAATGTTTATAACGTCTTTATCTCTTATGGGACTGCCGGTGTTCATCCAACCGCGGATGTTTGATTTTAAATCTTTAAGCTCGGTAGGCTGAATGGAATCCGAAGAAGTGTCGCCACCCTCGTCGGTGGTGGAGTTTTCAAATTCGTCATCAACAGCGCCTTCGTCAGGATCGCCCTCAAAGGGTTTGTGGACGATGGGCGGGGCAACATCAACGTTTACGCCCTCGGTGGTTTCATAGGGGGTATCGTAATGCAATCTGCCTAAGGTCAATTCCCAAACGATAGCCAGACCACCCGTTACAACTATTGCTATAGAAAGGGCAACGGCAGTTATTCTCAGCCACAAACTGACGTTATCCTTTGTATTAAAAAGCATAAAATTCGCTCCTTTAAAAAACTGTAAAATTATTATACACCATTTTTCAGCATCTGTACACAGTTTTTATCAATTTTCACAGTATTTTTACTTATTGACTATCTTGTAACTTTGTGCTAATATTTAATAGTGAGAGGTGTTTTATGAAGAAATCAATCGCCATTTTATTGGCAACACATAATAGCGAAAAATATCTGTATGCGCAGCTTGACAGCCTTTTTAAGCAGAGTTATGATAACTTTACCATAACAATTTCTGATGACTGTTCATCTGATGATACGCTGTTGATTATAAATGAATATATGAAAGAACACGACAATATATCACTTATAAAAAGCGATATGCCGTTAAAAAGTGCCCAGGCAAATTTCTGGTTCTTGCTTAAAAATGCGCCCGAAAGTGATTATTATATGTTCTGCGATCATGACGATGTGTGGATGGATAAAAAAATTGAATTAACCCTTAATAAAATGCTTGAAATTGACGATGAGTTTCCTGCACTTGTACATAGCGACCTTTCAGTTGCGGATAAGGATATTAACGTTATATCTTCTTCAATGTTCGCCATGCAAAAGTTGCCCAAAGTACAGAAATTAGGCGGTGCGCTTATTCAGAATAACGTTACGGGATGCACCGTAATGATAAATTCGCATTTAAGAAGGCTGGCGCTGAAAAAGCAGGATGCAACAAATATGCTTATGCACGATTGGTATTTATCAATTCTTTGCCTTGCAACGGGTAAAATCGGCTTTGTAGACGAAGGGCTTATATATTATCGCCAGCATGGTAATAATGAGGTTGGTGCAAAGGATGCGGGCAAATTTTCTTATATTTTTAAAAAGGCTTTTAATTTTAAGGGGAACAGCCAAAGCATCAGAAATGCTTATTTGCAGGCACAGGATATCGCTTTGATTTTTAAGGACGAACTTAAAGAAAATTATCAGGTTATCAATGCTTTTGGTGCTAATATAAATAAAAATAAAATTAAAAGAATAGCATCTGCCTTTAAGTATGGTTTTTGGAAAAATACTTTTTTAAGGAAGATAGGGCAACTTGTTTTTATGTAAAAAACGACTCAATTTGAGTCGTTTTTCTGCTTATATTCAGGGAAAGCAATGGTTATTTCGGTGCCTTTGTTGGGGATGCTTTTAACGTCGATAGTTGCACCGTGGAAGCTTGCACCATGTTTTACAATGGAAAGGCCAAGTCCCGTGCCGCCAACCTGCTTTGAGTGGCTTTTATCAACGCGGTAGAAGCGCTCGAAAATTCTGCCGATATGCTCATTTGAAATTCCGATGCCGGTATCACTTACCGTTGCTATAACTTTATTGTTTTTTTTATCAATATTAACTGTAACTTTGCCACCGTCTTTGTTGTATTTTATGCCGTTATCAGCAAGGTTATAAAGCATTTCTTCCAAGATTCCTTTGATGCCGAAAACATATCCGCCTTCGCCTTTTAAAGTTAAAGTAACGTTCTTTTTTTGTGCTACTTTTTCAAGGCGGGCACATACGTTTTTGCCGATATCCATAAGGTTGATGGCATCCTTTTCCTCCATAATAGAGTTTTCGTCCATCTGCGAAAGCTTGATTATATCATTTACAAGGGTGATAAGTCTGCCCGTTTCATCATAGATGCTTTTTGAAAATTTAGGGATATCCTCAGGTCTTACTATGCCCTCAGAAAGAATTTCCGAAATGCCGAAAATAGATGTAAGTGGTGTTTTAAGTTCATGTGAAACGTTTGAAGTAAATTCCCTGCGCAATGTTTCACGTAATTCTTCTTCAGTTTTATCAAGAAGAAGGATAACCGCGCCCTCAGGCTGATTTTCGGTAACAAGGGGGTTAGCAAAAAGCATATACACTTTGCCCGGCATGGTAAATTCGCCATTGGCAACCTTGCCCTGAAGTGCTGTATTTACCTTTTCAACAAAAACGGAATCACTGCAAAATTCAAAAACTGAGTTGGCATCGCCACCATCAAGCAACATATTTCTTGCGTGGGTGTTTGAAAGGATTATTTCACCATTTTTATCACAAACGATAATGCCCTCAGCCATGTTTTCGGTAATTGCAAAAAACTCGTTTTGGCGACGTTTAAGCTCGGATAACTGTTGGGAAACCATCGCTTCCTGACGTACGATTTTTCTTAAAAGAGGTTTTAATTCACTATCACATTCGTCAGGATCAACGTCATCAGGATCAATATTTAAAAGGCTTTGTGATATTTTTTTTGCAAAAATACCGCTGAGCCATGCGCTTAATAATAAAGCAACGATTATGCCTGCAATAATTCCCATTATATTTGGGAATACCGCTACAAATATTACTATGGCGCAAATTGATACTATAGCGCATAAAAACATATATTTTAAAACGCGTTCTTTCAAAATATCATTCCTTTTTTTAAATTTGACCTTGCAAAAAATACTCATTTGTTATATTATATATGGAGATATTAAAAGTGTCAATGAGGAGAAAGTATATGTTTACTGAAATTCTTAAAGGTATAAAGAATTGTCCTTGCGGAAAAGACCACCCTGTTCCGTTAAAGAAGATTATTCTTAAATCTGGCGCAATAAACGAGCTTAGCGAACTTATTTCTTTTATAGGCGACTTTAAAAGCGTAAGCATGATATGCGATGAAAATACTTATGCCGTTTTAGGCAAAAAAGCCGAGGAATTATGCGATATTAAGCACACAGCGATACTTAACCCTTATCACCTGCACGCAACGGAAAAGGCAGTTGAAAACGCAAAAGAAGGCATAAAGGATTGCGATCTTCTTCTGGCGGTAGGTTCAGGCACGATTCACGATATTACAAGATATATTGCCCATGATATGGCAATTCCCTTTATCTCCGTGCCCACCGCACCCAGCGTTGACGGCTTTGTTTCAAACGTTGCGGCAATGACGCTTGAAGGCGTTAAAGTTACAACCCCTGCCACTTGCCCCATTGCAGTATGCGCTGATACGGACATTCTTGCAACCTCGCCCCAAAGGCTTATTGCCGCAGGTGTTGCTGACCTTTTAGGTAAGTATACTGCGTTGGCTGATTGGAAGATTTCAACTTTAATTACGGGCGAATACATCTGCCAGAAGATAATTGACCTTGAATATAAAGTTATTGATGATTTAATGGATAATATTGACGGCATCAACAATCGCGACCATAAAGCTATTGAAAATTTGATGTATGGCCTTATTCTTTCAGGCATGGCAATTCAGATGGTTGGCTATTCG
>JAZOMK010000174.1:0-3793 GCA_045653985.1 Clostridia bacterium
CGAACTGTTTTTTTATCACCTCGTTCCCCCTCGGGGTTCGAATCCCCCATCACATTTTAGATAAAAAAGGTGTACCCTCACGTGGTACACCTTTTTAATGGCGGAGAGAGGGGCGGCTTCGCCGTTCATGCTCGGCGACCGTTCCGCTTGCTTTGCAATGCTCACAGTACCCCCCTTACATAAACTCGGTGAAAAACAGTTCACCGAACTGTTTTTTTATCACCTCGTTCCCCCTCGGGGTTCGAATCCCCCATCACATTTTAGATAAAAAAGGTGTACCCTCACGTGGTACACCTTTTTAATGGCGGAGAGAGGGGGATTCGAACCCCCGAACGGGTATTAGCCGTTACACGATTTCCAATCGTGCGCCTTAGGCCAGCTCAGCCATCTCTCCAAGCGCATATTAGTATATATGTTTATTGATGTTTTGTCAAGTTGTTTTTTAACTGTAAATTCTTGCTCTTACATTTTATCATATATAAAAATAAGAGTGCGCCTCTTTTATCTTACTGTTTGTACGTATGTATTTTCCTGAAAACCATCAGGTGTGTTTACAACGGCTAAAATAACTTCATCATCAAAAATTGCCATATCAAGGCTTGCGCCGGTATAAAAATCCTGCTCCATAATAAATTCAGGTGATGATTGTATTCTATCCCATATTTCATCCTTTGTGCTACCCATGCTTAAATAGTATTCATCCTCGGTAAGCACTTTATTTTCAACTGAATCATAATAGAAAAACAGATATGTACTCCACCATTCCGAGAACATTACACCGTTGCGCACAATCATCATAATACCGAAAATTCCGTTCATTTCAGTATATGTATAGCCGATATCCACAAGAAATTCGCCTTCGGAATTTTTTTCAAGCAACTCAATATACTCATTGCATGCTTGGTACATTTCATTGTTTATATCATTTACCGCATCGGAATCGTCAACGATTTCAGGCACATATATTGTGTGTGGCTTGAATTTATAGTCCATATCCTTATAGTGTTCAGGCACGATAACTTCTTTTGTATATTCCGTTTTTGTTCTTACTTCCGCCTTGATTTCTTCTTTTATAGGCTCAGGCGTAGGTTTTGCTGTAGGTGTTACTTCAGGTTCAACTGAAACATTTTCATTCTGCTGCTGTATATCTTCTCTGACAGCAGTTTTTTCTTCTTTCATCTGCTCATCACAGCCTGCAAAAAGAAGCAATACAACAAGTAATAAAGCTATTTTCTTTAACATAAAAACTGTTCCTTTTAAAACTGCATAAATTCTTTTTTACTGCTAATGTCTATTCTTTCAACGGTAACTTTATCAAAAAGCATGCAATCAAGAACGTCCGATATATCGTCCTCACACTCAAAAGCCACCTGGGCTGATTGCTTGCGCAACTGCTCGCCTTTTTCGCTGTCGCCCTCAAGCATTGCGATTATGGCATTTGCAAGAAGGATATATATACGGCTGTGATTTTCCAAAGTCTCCCACGATTTTTTGTGGCAGGGATTTTCAGTAGTGATTGTTTTTGCAATTTTTTCCATTTTTGCCATTTCATCAATGGCATTTATCAATTTGGTCTTTAAAATTTCAGGATCAAAGCTTTTTTGAAGTCTTATTGCGCCAACGTCAAAGGCATCGGATAAAAGGGCGAAATATCTGCACATTTCATCCGCCTTATCTTTACCAAAGGTAGCGCCGTAAAGGTCTTTTTTTAGCTTTTCAAAATCGGTATTTCTGTTCCACAACGTTTTTGCCATAGTAGTTAAAGCAACAGACGTCGGGAAAGCGTTTCGCTGCAGTTGACAGCTTATAAAGCCGTTTATACCAAGGTTATCAAAGTTCCTGATATCGGTATGAATTATTTTTGCTATGCCCTCATTGCCTGCATCAAGAACGTGCTCCCACATAAGATGATAGTCAAAATCAACAACATCACCATCGTAAACCTGCTTCCAGCCATAAAGGTGTGAAAGATTTTCATCAACGTCAGTAGGCTTTAAAAAGGAATTTATCTTATATTCAGGCAACTTTTTGATTTTATAATCTTCAGGAAAGCTTTTTGAAAAAGTCCTGCAGATTGGCGCAAACATAAGTATGGTATTTTCAGGATTTTTAATTTTCGTAAGGACAGGCGGATAGCTTGCGTTAAAGGCTATGCAGAAAACAACCTTCGTTTTAAGATTGCGTGCCTTGAAGCCATCGGTAATATCGTTGATAATCCTTACGTAATGGTCAGCATAGGTGCCTTCCCTGCAGGTTTCACACTCACAGGTATTATTATAATGGTCCCCCAGCCAGAAATGCACCATCTCCACTTCAGGATTTTCCTCAGCATATTTAATAACTGCGTCAGCCATAGTCTTACGTACAAAGGGATTGGAATAACAAAGCTGTGTAAGATAAACGGTGCCGTTAAATAAATCACGCTTGCCGTTAAGCTGTGCGCAAAGCTTTTTATATTCATCAGGCACTTTATCGTTGCCATCCATAGTAAAAGGTCTTTCAGAAATGCCAAAGGGTACGTCGTGCCAGCCGTGACCTTTCCTGTGAAGCATAAGTCCCCTTTGCTTAATTTCTATAATCAGTTTTTCAAGGAAGTTTTCAACCGTTTCAACTGAAACGCCTTCTGACGCTTTAACAGTGGAGCGCTGATGCTCATACCAACGCTTAAAAAATACGTAGGAATTGGTAAACTGAAGCTGATATCCGTTAAAACAAGCCTTGGGAAGCCAATCAATCATATTAAGCACGTGTTCAAAGCTTGTTGCGCCTTCAATGCATATAACACGATGGCGCTTATTGGCAACCTCTTTGATATCAACGTCCTTATATTGGCATTTTTCAGGAAAATCAGTACCGTTTTCACCGGGGCGCACCCAGGTAATGCCCCACTCCTCAAGCAAGCGGTACACACCAAAAAGCACACTGCGCTGATTTGCCCCTTTAATTACGCCTTTTTTATCTTTAATAAAGATACTGAAGGCATCGTCAAAATACGGGTCAGCCACGTTAAAATCACCTGTTTCAAGGGTGATTTCAGCGGTGATATCTAAAATTTCAAGATACTTTTTAAGCTCACTGTAAGCAAATTCCAACGTAGTCATATCTATACCCTCCTTTAATAAAACACCTCATCCATAGTAAGCCCGCAAGCCTCAGCCGTCAACCCTGCATCGGCACGGTTCATACCGTCAATAATGTTTTTTACGTCCATAGGTGTCTTTTTTAATTTACCAACTTCAATTAAAGTGCCTGCAATAATGCGCACCATATTATATAAAAAGCCGTTGCCTTCAACGATGATTTCAATAAGCGCATCAGTTTTTTTAATATCAAGGCGCGAAACCGTGCGCACGGTAGTTTTTACACTGCTGCCCTGTGCGCAGAATGCCTTGAAATCGTGGGTGCCCTTAATAAATTCAGCCGCCTCAATCATTTTTTTAAGATCAAGCTTTTCAGGCACGTGCATGGTAAATCTACCTAAAAGTGCCGAAGAATGGGGCGAATTAAAGATGCGGTAAACGTATCTTTTACCCTTTGCCGAAAAACGGCAATGGAAGCCTTCCTCCGCCTGCCACGTCTTTTTAATGCGTATATCCTTTGGCAAGCGCGAATTTAAAATAAAAGCAAATTTTTCAGCAGGAATATTGGTATCAATGTCAAAATGCCCGCATTGTCCCTTTGCGTGGACGCCTGAATCAGTCCTACCTGCGCCAAATACGGCGATTCTGCCCTTGCCCATAGGCAGTAAGGCTTCTTCTATTTTTTCCTGAACGGTAACATCATTTTTTTGTAT
>JAZOMK010000175.1:0-4921 GCA_045653985.1 Clostridia bacterium
CCTTATCAACGTTTGCATCCCAATCAATAACGTCAATGAGATAGTCAAAATTGCCGATTTCTTCTTCAGGGCAGTTTTTCCATAAAAGATTTTCAGGTACACAATGTCCGCCGTATAAAACTGATTGATACATTGCGTAAACGTCGCTTGCAAACTGCGGCTCATAGGTGCAAAGGCTCGCAGGTGCGTGTAATACTCCGGGAGGAACATCCCAACCGGTATCAAGTGTAATTTTATATGCCTGTGAAATATCAAGAAGCTCGTTATCGCCTTTAGTAAAGTTTTCAAGACATTCCTTTACTTGCTCCTTTGTGGTATCAGGTTTAAAGCCGAAGAAAGTAAAGGGGAATTCGCCACCGTGATTGTTCATCTGTGCAGGGAAGAAGTACATTTCGGGCTTGCCTTTTGCGTTTTCGCGCTTTGCGTGTTCGTCTCTGTGATGAATATGATGCGGTAAAGGACCTTGGTTATCAAAGAATTTTGAGAACATAGGCCATCCTTTGTATTTATCCCATAAATTATCACCGATAATTTCACCCTTTAATTCTTCAACGGCATCCTTTAATAAAATTTCTGTTTGGCCGTCCTTTGAAACTATGTAACTTAATCCTTCATCCTCGGGTGTTCCGGGACCATTTTCAGCCCAAGTTGTTGATGCAAACCATCTTTCGTCAATGCCACCTTTTTCAAGACCAAGTGCGTAATAATCATCAGGATGGAGTTTTATTCTTTTACCGGGCCTGCAAAAGGAACGTGGAACCCATGTGGGTTTAAGTCTTAAAATGCCATTGCCTTCATTTAATAATTCTTTTGCTATGCTCATTTTTTCTCTCCTTAAAATTTAATTTCGTACATATCAAAGAAATGTAATGTGCGTGTTTTAAACGTAACCTTGCCGTTTTCATAAGTAAATTCAACGGGAGTTTCGTCAGGCAGTAATACAACTGATTTAGGTGCTTTATCTAATTCAACACTTATTGTAAAGGGCGTAATATCAAAGATTTTGGGTTCGTTTGTCATCAAATAAGTGTTTACTGTGTAGGAATCTTCATTTTTAAACATTGTGATTTCAACGTTTGTAGGTGCATCAGATGTAAAACTAAACTTTTGTGTAGATGCGTAGTTTAAAAGATTCAAAAGAACTTGCGTATATTCAGTATAATTTTCACCTGCGTTATCACCACGCCATACAGTTTTGCCTTCAAACGCTACTGCTGACCATATAACTTTACCCTTGCCGTAATTACTTATTGTAACCATAGGTGTATCGGTGCTTATCATTGGCGGGTTAGAGTGTATTGCTGCAAAACGAATTTCTGTAGGCTTTGTAAAAGGAACAGTTAAAGTTGCAAGAACTTCTGCATCTTTTCCTGCTTCAACAATAGGTGCATAACCATCATAGGGAAGGGGATATTTCTGGTTAAAGCCTTCAAAAATATCTTCAAATTCTTCTGTGGGAGCTATGTATGTGTTTTTTTCTTCCGTCATTTTAATGAACTTATGTCCTGTAAGTTTAGTTATAAGTTCTTTGTTTTGTATACCACTTATGAAAAGTGTACCGCCGTTTTCAACGTATGAAATGATATTTTCAGTAGGCTCAGTTTTGCCTAAAACGGGAGTTATAATATACTTGTACTTTGAAAAATCGGTAAATGTATTTACAATACCGTGGGGCACGTTAAGACGAATAAGATTTGATGAAAGAACACGGCAGCAATCCGATGTATTTGCCTGAGTTTTTGTCAATTTACTGCGTAAACCAAGGTAAATACCTATATCTTCAACCATCTCACCGGTAAAATATTTTTCGTAAGGCATCTGGAATTCAAGTGCCTCGCCGATACGGTCGTAAACACGGCTATCCATTGTGCCGACTGGGTCGATAGCATCAATTACAAGCGTTGCACCGTGGTGCGCCATCGTTGATGAGATAGATGCTTTCATTTCGTCTAACGTTTTTGTAAGTGTGTGCGTGCCAAGAGAAGGCTTGCATCTTGAAAACATCTGCTCAAAGGGCTGATTTATGCTTATATTTTTAAAATATTTGCTTGCAAAGGAATGTTTATACATATCACCGTAAAGGTCACCGCCAACGTAGTCGCAACAACGTGCAACTTCTTCACCGCAACCCCACAGAGATGTAGCAGCAATAGAACTTGCAAAGTTGAATTCTATTGGCAATTCGGGACATCTGTTCTTTATATGATCCTTGAATTTAGTGATAATTCTGCCCATTGTGATGGTTGCGTATTCAACACGCTCAATGAAATATTCTTTCTCTTCATCGTTAAGCAAAGCGTAATCAAGCGCGCTTACTTGCTTGATAGGTGTGCCGAACATTTTCTTATATTCTTCCTGACAGTAATCACAAAAGCAAGTGCCATTCCAGAAAGGCATATCAAAGAAAAGCGCATCAAGAGTGAAGTAATCAAGCATTTCATCAATCTGGTCGCAAACAAATTGTTGCTGGGCAGGATTATTGGGACAGATAATGCCGTAACGTGCCGAGCCTGCTGATGAAAAATCAAGGTCAACTTCGTTGAACTTTGCTTCGCGCCAAGATTTTCCACTTGCCGTAATGTGACGCCAATCAGGGTGATTATCGTGCTCACGTGTGTTATAGAATAAACTGTAATATCCGCAAACTTTTATGTTGTTTTCATGGCATAAATCTATGAGCCTTTTCATTTTATCAGGCTCTTTTTCAAATGCCTTGTGCATAGTACCCACTTTCGTCGGATAATAGCATAAGCCTGCGTGTGACTGCAAATATATCATTGCATAATTGATTTTTGCCTTTTTTAAATTTTCAACGTATGCTTCAGGTGAAAATTCAGATAAAAAGATATCATCCCAATCATCAATGTGCATGTCAAGTAAGTGACGTCTGTATAAATTTGAATACCACATAATAATAGCTCCTTATGTTTTATTTTCTTTATTATATCAATATTATTATAGTAAAAAAAGATACATATGTACAAAAAAACAGTAAATTCGTACAAAATAGTTGAATTTACTGTTTTAATATGCTATAATACCTTTGGTGATGTAAATGGATAATGTTGAAATGCTTTCTGCAATTTGCGATGATATATATGATATTGCAGGCATAAAAGCAGTTGTTTATGATGGTGATATGAACATAATTTATTCCCATCCTTTGGCTATGGAGGAGTTTTGTAAAGAAGTTCGCAAGCATAAAAATTTAAGCCGTAAGTGTCTTGAATGTGATAAGTTCGGTTTTTCACAATGCCAAAAAAGCGGTGAAACCTTTATTTATAAATGCCATATGGGGCTTACCGAGGCTGTTTCGCCCATTATGGATAATGATGTTATAATCGGTTTTATTTTATTCGGTCAGCTTCTTAATGAATCATCAAGGGAAGAAATTAAAAAGCACATAAAAACGCTTAATTTAAAAAACGAAAAACAGCTTATTGATTGCATTGATAAAAAAGAAACAACAGAAGAAAGGATAATTTCTGCATCAGCACGTATTGTAAGTATGTGCGCATCTTACGTGCGCTTAAAAAATATCCTTAATTTTCAAAAAGAAAGCCTTGCTTTGCATGTAAAAAAATACATTTCGCAAAACTTAAAGGACGTTACAATAAATAAAATTACAACAGAGTTTGCAATTTCTAAAGGAACGTTGTATAATATATCAAAAGATGAGTTTAAAATGGGTATAAGCCAATATATAAGGCTGTCAAGAATCAAAAAAGCTGTTGCTTTAATAAAAGAAAGCGAAAAGCCAATTTACCAGATTGCGGAAGAAGTAGGGATACTTGACGGCAACTATCTTACTAAACTAATAAAAAAAGAAACGGGTAAAACCCCGCGACAAATAAAAAAGGAGACTTTATAATGAATAAATACATAGGAAACGAAATACAACTGTATTATGTAAAAGAAGCGCGCTTATCAGGCGGCAAGGCTGAAGGTATGCGTGTTCTTCTTGTTAAAAATGCAAAAGGCCTTGAATTTACGGTATCGTTAGATAGATGCGCTGATATATCAGAGTTAAGCGTAAAAGGCGATAATTACGCCTACATTGCGCCTTGTGGTTACGTTGCACCTGCTTATTATGATAATAAAGGCATTAACTTTTTAAAATCCTTTACAGCAGGCTTTTTAACAACTTGCGGTTTGCAAAGTGTAGGCAACCCTACAGTTGATGATGGTGATGAACTTCCCCTTCATGGCACAGTTTCAAATATTCCTTGTGAAAAATATTGCTATTATATTGAAAATGATGAAATTCATATTAAAGCAACAATCCGCGATGCTTCACTTTTTGCCAAAAAACTTTTGCTTGAAAGGGAGTATATTTGCCCGATAAATGAAAACGTAATTTATCTTAAAGATACCGTTAAGAATATCGGTTTTGAAGATTCACCCGTGCAAATGCTTTACCACTGCAATATGGGGTATCCTTTGTTAAGCGAAAACGCAACCCTTAATATTCCATCAAACAAAGTTGTAGCAAGAAACGAACATTCTGAGACGGGCATTGAACGTTGGAATGTTTGCGAAGAACCTCAGGTAGGCTATACTGAAATGTGTTATTATCATTATTTTGAAGATACAAAACCCACCGTATCGCTTTATAACAATGATATTAAAAAAGGAATTGAGATTACTTACGATACAAAAGAATTACCCTTCTTTACACAATGGAAGATGATGGGGGCAGGGGAATATGTAATGGGACTTGAACCCGGCAACTGCATGCCTGATGGTCGCGATAAAATGCGTGAGATGGGCGCCCTTGAAATTCTTAAATCAGGCGAAACCAAAAAACATAATATAAAATTTACTTTTACTGAATAATAAAAAGCCACGAAATTTCAATTTCGTGGCTTTTAATATTTTAGTTGTCTTTTTCCATTTCTTCAACAGAAACTGAATATGTATG
>JAZOMK010000176.1:0-2330 GCA_045653985.1 Clostridia bacterium
ATTGCTGATAAAACACCATATGGCATATAAGTTAAAAATGACTGTACAAAAACATTTTTAATTTTAGATTTTATCAGTGCTAATGGCAATGCACGCGGAAGGTAAGTTGAAAGTGCCATTATTGCTATCGCAATTATTAAATATTTATTGTTCATTCTGCACCTCCACAACCGGATACTTTAAAGCAGAAAATGCAGAAGATCCTATGCCACATATAATTATTACCCATCCGCTGCTTAACCTGTTAAGAAAAGGTGAAAAATAAAATATAAAACTTAATGCAGCGGCTATAATTATTGTTTGAGTAACAGGCTTTGATTTTTTCGCAGCAGGGATTATTATTGCTAAAAACATTGCACCAACAAAAATACATATAGATAATTTTTTGACACAAATCATCATATATACTCTTGCCGCATTCTCATTATGGAACATTGTAGATATTTTTATTGAAAAACTTAAACCGCGTTCAATCTACAAAAGATCTTTTTCTATTTACGCAATGCACATGAACATAGGAATTATTATACTAAAAATATTCTCAATTTGCCTACCACAAAACGAATGGCTTGAAATTCCGAAATTCATAATAATGATTATTTCCACACTAATCATTATAAATTTCACGTGTGCCTTTCTTGAAAAGTTTGCACCTAAAATTTACGGGACACTTATGGGAAATCGCATAGTAAAAAAATAAACTAAAAAGGAGATATCTTGCAAAAATAAGATATCCCCTTTTTCTTTTAAACAAAAATTATTTTGCTTCTTTTTCTAGTAAAAACTTTAAGGAAGCAGCCGCATCATTAAGTGCTATTACAATCCCATAACCGAATCAATAGGAAGCGATACTATAATGCCCTTCGCATCGCTTTTTATTCCAAACTTTTCAGCAAGAGCTGACATAATCTTTAATTTTTCATCTTTTTTTACAAGAATAAGAACCATCTCTCGTTCTTCCTGAACACTTAACCCCCAGAACCCTATTGCTTCATCGTTTTCAATAGCACGTGCATGTACTATCGTTCCACCGCGAGCACCTGCCTCACGGGCACAATTCATTACTTCAGAACTAAACCCGCGATCAACGATAGTTGTAATTAAACTATATTTACTTTCCACTATAGCTTCACTCATTTCTCTATCCTCAATATTTTCATTGATTTTATTCATCATATTAAAAACTACTTTGCTTGCACCTGTTAACGAAATCGTAAAAGCAATACCACTGTTTATCATTTCAAGACGAAGTTCGCTATGAAGCAATGAAAGCATTTCGTTTCCAAAGGCACAAGGAACTGTACTTATAAGTATACCTTTATCAACACTACCAAACCCCAACGTATCCATAATTTCACTTGAAGCCGTACCTTCTGCAGATAATCTGTATTGAATAGGAAGATTATTTTTCAAAAACATTTCAGCCGCAGTATCAACAAGTTTGGGCGTTGCGATAAGAACTATCAACTGATAATTTGCCATTATGCTTCATCCTCCTCAAAATCAACAATTTCATCACAGTCATCAGTAAGACCTGTATGGATAATTGCAGGTTTAATAATTTTATTTGTCTTAATTTTATAAACTATGCCCATTACCTGAATAGCGATAAGCGGTGTTAAAGCAACTAACGCAACAACACCGAAGGCATTTGTCATTATATCTCCGCCAAGCGCGCTGCAAACACCGATACTTAAAGGCAATAAGAATGTTGATGTCATAGGTCCACTGGCAACTCCGCCGGAGTCAAATGCGATACCAACAAATATTTTGGGCACAAACATTGATAAAATCAACGCAAGAACATATCCAGGAATAATTATCCAGTAAATATGTATACCCGAAAGAATTCGCAACATTGCTAAGCCAATACTTGCAGCAACACCTATAGACATGCTTCTGTTCATTGTTCTAACTGATATTGCACCATCAGTAACATTTTCAACCTGATGGTTTAAAACTTGAATTGCAGGCTCAGCCTTAACTATAAAGTAACCAATCAGCATACCTAACGGTATTAAAATCCAATTATATGATAATTCAGCAAGCGAAGTACCAAGTTGTGAACCAACAGGCGCAAAGCCTACGTTAACACCGCACAAGAAAAGAACTAATCCGATAAACGTATATAATATACCAACAACAATTCTAATAATTTGTGTTTTATGATACCTTCGTGTAAATAATTGAAACAGTAAGAAAACGCAAACTATCGGCAAAAGCGAGATTGAAACTTCAGCAGCAAACTCAGGAATTTGCTTGCAAAAAACATAAACCACATCTCTTGTCGTATTAACTTGTTCAACGTGTGCTAATGAATATTCAGCTTC
>JAZOMK010000177.1:0-2747 GCA_045653985.1 Clostridia bacterium
TAACGAGCACCTATGGTCGTGGGATCATTTTATCACCACTTCTTATTGCGGTTGCGTTTTCGGCATCCTTGAAGGCAAAGTTACCGTTGATGAGATAAAGGAGTTAAGCGAAAAGACAGGTGTTCGCGTTTGGGCAGGAACCTACGCAAGAGACGAAAAATCCATTGATAAATGCGTTGAAATGGGTACTGAACTTATTACCTGCAATAATCCTGACGAGGTTCTTGAAATTTTAAGAAAGAAAAATTTGCATAAATAAAAAGTGGCGCAAGCCACTTTTTTTGTTATTCGCCATAAGTTTAGTTCCAAAAAACTTAAAAGCCCTGCAACCTCGTCGATACGAGCTTTGCCTTACGCTTTCTGCCAAGGCAAAAAGCTTTTTAGCTCCGCTGTATCTCCTCTCAACAAAAAGCAATTCTGCTTTTTGTTGTGTTCGCCATAAAAATAGTTTCAAAAAAACTTAAAAGCCCTGCAACCTCGTCGATACGAGCTTTGCCTTACGCTTTCCGCATAAATGCAAAAAGCTTTTTGGCTCCGCTGCATCTCCTCTCAACAAAAAGCAATTCTGCTTTTTGTTGTGTTCGCCATATCAAAAGTTTTATAAAAAAACAATAAAACCCTGCAACCACCGACTAAGCAGTAATCACAAGGCTTTAAAGCTTGGTGCGAATGAAGGGACTTGAACCCTTACGTCTGTTGACACATGATCCTTAGTCATGCCTGTCTGCCAATTCCAGCACACTCGCAACTTATTAACATAGCCAATTATATTTTATAATAGCGAATCTGTCAAGCGATTTTTTTAAAAAGATAAAAAATTTTAAAAATAAAATCAGTAAGGGACTTTATATGCCGTATCCCCCACTGATTTTTATTTTTTTAGTTGCGAAAATTACTTTAATTTTTCAAAAATCATCTCGTTGATTTTATTTCTTAATGCCATCATCTGGTCAACGCTGTAAAGGCATTTATCAAGTGTAATTTCGCCTAAAACTTCTTCCATTGCCTTTACGGTTTCATCAAATGAATATAACTTTGCGCAAAGCATATATGCACGGATGTCGTTTTTCATTTCAAGGAAAGCCGAATAGTGTCTTGACGCAGGGTTTATTTTTATTGCATCAAGATTCTCTATAAAGCCAAACTTAAAGAGATATGCGCCAAGAAGCCTTGTCCTTGCATAAGGCCTTGCCATTTCATCAACACCTACAAAATGTTTTGTCCTTGCAAAAGCATTTGTTGAAATTTCAGGATAGATATTATCCCTCATTTCGGGCAAAAGGGTATCTTTTATTGTAACGGTAAAAGTATCTTCGCAAACAAGCTTGTCGGTAGCCTTAACGCCCTTATCATAAGTACCTTCAACAAATTTAATTTTAATATTAAATGTACCTGAAATTTTGCAATTAGGGTCAACCGTAACCATAAGCGTTCTTAATTGCTCACTTGCAACGCGGAACATACCACAATAATGAAGCTCCTTTACCCAATCAGGGAAGATTCCCGGTTTAACCCTATCAACGCCCTCGTCATCAGTTAAAATCGCAGGAATTTCAGATGGGATATATGCAACCTCTTTAATGGTGATATAATCCTTAATGTCGCTTTCGATTATTGAGAAAACGTCATTTTTAGCATACATTTCAGTAAGTTTAGGACTTTTTAACGCAACCTGAAAAGAAAACTTTTCATTTTTAAATATGGTTGCCTGCTTATATTCAGTAAATTTATCAAGGCTGTCCTCAATAAAGCATTTTTCAAGAGATGAAATCAATTTAATATCCATATTTTTCACCTTACTTTCCTAACTTTTCAAAAATCATATTGTCAATGGTATGGCGGATTTTAAGCATTGTTGCTGAATCACAAACACACTTATCAAAAACGATTTCGCCGGTAATTTCCTCAAGAACCTTAATAACCTCATCATAGGAATAAAGGCTTGCGCAAAGCTTCATAGCGCGAAGGTCCTCAATAGCCTCATAAAAAGCCATATATCTGTTTGATGCCCATGCCATTCCATCAGGTGCAGGATATACCATATAGGTATCACCGCTGGCAACAAAGCCTTCACCTGTTGAAGTAAGGAATGGATCAACATGCTCATAAGACCATTGGTTATTATAGAAGTTATAACCCCAGTTTAAGAAGCCTTTAACGTTATATTTAAAGAACTGTACGCCGATATAACGTGTTCTTGAAAGAGACATTGCAAAATGGCAGTTTGAAACGCCTTCGCACTGACCGCCGCAGTAGTAGCACCACAAATCAGGAACTTTATTTTCAACAAAGGGTTTAATATAAGGTGTGCCGGGAACGGGGGTATTTATAAGGCCCATCTCATAGAATTCATAGTGTGAAAGGGCATCGATATGACGGTAATCCTTAATTAAATCAGCAACAATTTCCTTAACTGCCTTGAACTGCGGAATATGTTGTGTAACGGGCTCGTCAGAAATATGGAAAAGGCACTTATGGTCTTCGCCTCTTTCCTTCATATGGTCAATAAAGCATTTTACGAAATAGCGAAGGAAGGTTTTAAATTCATCGCACAAGGCATCGGTATCCCAACCGAAAATGCGCTTATACTCGCCATCAACGTGTGCCATAACGGCAGGCGCGCTTGTTGCGCCCCATTGGGTGAAAAGGTGGCAAACCTCATAATACTTTACACCGTTGCGGGTAAGCATATCAAGCCATTTATCAAGCCTTGTATAATCAAAAGTATATTCATCGCCGTTTTTATA
>JAZOMK010000178.1:0-2090 GCA_045653985.1 Clostridia bacterium
TTGACGGCAACCCCGCCGATTTATATGAGATACTCAAGCACAGCGCAGGTAACTACGGAACAGATGACCATAATGCTGTGTTAAAGTTGAAATAACGGTTTTAAAGATTGTATTATAATGATACAATATTTAAATAAAACAAAGGAGAGGTTATTATGAAAAAAAGTTTAAGCTTCATTCTTGCGTTAGTGATGTTGTTGAGCACATTTGCTACTGTAAATGTGCTGGCTGCCGAAGCTCCGGCAACTCCTACAACGAAGGCAACAAACGCCCTTAACGGCATAAGCGTTACATGGGATGAAGTAGAAAACGCAAGTACGTACAACATTTATCGCAGAACAGCGGGTTCAAATGCTTGGATTTTAGTTGGTTCAACCAATGAAACATCATTTGTTGATAAAACTGTAAAGCACGCTGTTTATTACTGCTATTCTGTAAGGGCATACAATGATGCCGGTGATTACAGCCCCTATATTAGCGACAAAACATTTGTTATCAGATACATTCTCGCGCCATACACAAAAACAGTTAACGCAATTAACGGCGTTAAGATATATTGGGGCGCAATTGGCGGTGCAACAAAGTACAGTGTTTACCGCAGAAATTCAAGCACCTGGATTCTTGTTGGAACAACTACATCAACAAGCATTGTTGACACCGACGTTAAATCAGGCTCATTCTACTGCTACTCAGTACGTGCAATCAACGGAACTGGCTACAGTGCTTACAACGGCAGCAAAACGACCATCGCACAGTTCTTCCTTACACCCAACGTTGCTGCAAGCTCTGTAAACAACGGTGTTAAGGTTAAGTGGACAAAAACATACGGTGCTGCTCGCTATAACCTTTACCGTAGAGATGCAGGCTCAAGCCAGTGGAACCTTATCACAACTACCGGAAACACAGAATTTGTTGATACTAACGTTACTTTAAATAAATATTACGCTTACTCTGTACGCGCAATCAACGATAAGGGCTACAGTGCATACGACGCAACCAAGGTTAAGGCAATAAAGTTTGATAAGCGAGTTGACTACGTTGAAAACTTTGCAAAATACGGCGGGGTTCACAAAAGCAATTTCTATCAAGTATATCCCCGTATTGAAGAGCTAGGTGGTTGGATTGGCAGTAACTGGGCATCATGTGAAGGAAACGTAATTTTAGGTTACAACCCCACAAAAAACACCTGCAACGCTGTTCTGCTCCTTCCCAAAAAAGTTTACCCCAACATTACACCCTCATCAGGCATTTGCACACGCGCACAGCTTGCGAACTATACCGGCAGAAACGTATACGTGGAAGGTGTTGGTGAAGGCGGCGAATTGGGCGATGACGTAAAGATGGTTTATTCAATTGAATACCCCAACGCTTACGTTTCAATTCTTTGCACAAGCAAATCCGGCTTTGACGTAAACAACGACGTTGTAATAATTACTTTCAAAAACCAGTAAATAAAACAAAAGCATAATAATTAACCCCCTATGGCGTACAATAGGGGGTTAATTACTCTTATTAATTCAGTAATATTTCAATTCTTCCTTGCAAGCAAAATTGTTTCAACAACCATAAACACATATTCGCAGCAAAGTGCGACGCTGATTACGGGAACTGTACCTGATGAAAGGAGCATATTCATAATACCTGCTATACCTAATGTCAGTCCTGATGAAAGCACAAAGGTTACAACCGTGGATATAATTTTATTTTTCTTTGACCTGTTCCACTTATCCTTTATGAAATACATCATTACAGCACTAAGTGCGCCAAGCACGAATATTGAAAGGAAGTATGGAAGCTGAATCCACTCAAGGTAGGTTTCAATGATCACAGGGAAAAGAGCTGCGGTAATAAGTGCACAAAGGATACAGATAACACTGCTGCGATCGGGTCTTGCAATGCCAATAACAATCCATACAGCAAGCAGAATAACGGGCAATATGCTCATTATAGTGGGAAGGTAATATGACAGCATATCCCCTGCTATTTCCTTTTGAGGTTGAGCCTTTGCCTCTGCATTATATGCTGTTTTGCCACCCTCTTTTGTAAGGCCGATAACGGTACCCTCAAGTGTACCGGCAACGGAATAATCC
>JAZOMK010000179.1:0-6919 GCA_045653985.1 Clostridia bacterium
TGAAGAGGACGAATGGGCAGAAGTTAAAAACAACCATTCAATTCACGAACTTGGCTATCTTTCAAACCTTTGCGCTGATTACGGCCCCACCATTAAAAGCGGCCTTGATGCACGCATTGAAGAGATAAACGAGCGCTGGATAAAAGCAAAGGCTGAGGATGATAAGGAAGGTATGCTTTTCCTTGAATCCGCCTTAAAGCAAATTGAAAGTGTATATTATATTGTTGAAAAATATAAGGATGAAGCTGAAAAACAAGGCAGAAATGATATTGTTGAGGTGTTGGAAAACATACCTAAAAACGGTGCAAAAACATTCCGCGAAGCATTGCAGTTTTTTAGAATTCTTCACTACACCCTTTGGGCAGAGGGCGAATATCACGTAACAATCGGTCGTTTTGATCAGTTTGTATATCCCTACCTTAAAAATGATATGGACAACGGCTTAACACGTGAAGATGCCGAAGCACTTTTAGAAGAATTCTTTATGTCATTTAACTGGGATAATGATAAATATATTGGTGTTCAGCTTGGTGATAACGGTCAGGCAATGATGCTTGGCGGCTGTGATAAGGACGGCAACGATGCTTATAATATGTTATCTGAAATGTGCCTTCGCGCAAGCTGTGAGCTTAAACTTATTGATCCCAAGATCAACCTTCGTGTTTCAAAGGATACGCCCTTTGAACGTTACGTTGAGGGTACACACCTTACAAAAGCAGGTTTAGGCTTCCCCCAATATTCAAATGATGATGTTGTTATCCCCGGTTTAGTTGATTTAGGCTATTCATTAGAGGATGCACGTAACTATTCAGTTGCCGCTTGCTGGGAATTTATTATCCCGGGTGAAGCAGATATTGCAAATATAAATGCCCTTTGCTATCCTAAGATAGTTGAAAAGGTTATGTATGAAAAGCTTGAAAAAGCAACTGATTTTGATGCTTTTATGGAGGAAATCCGCAAAGAGATTTATGCTGAAACTGAAAGAATGTGCGCAGGCATTAAAAATCTTTACAATATCCCTGCACCTTTCTATTCAATTTTAATGCCCAATACCATTAAAAATGCACGCGATATTTCAAAGGGCGGAAAGTATAATAACTTTGGCTTCCATGGTACGGGCCTTGCAACTGCTGCTGATGCACTTGAAGCTATCCGCAATCACGTTTTTGATAAAAAAGATACCAGCGCAAGCGATATGATACAAGCAACTAAAAATGACTTCAAAGGCTTTGAAGAACTTTTACACGCTTGTCGTTATGAAGATGCCAAAATGGGCGATAATATTGATTCAGTTGATAACATCGCATGAACGCTTATGGGTTGGTTCGGAGATTCATTAAAGGGCAAAAAGAACTCACGTGGCGGTATTTTTAGGGCAGGTACAGGCTCAGCAATGTTTTATTTGTGGCACGCCAACGAAATGGACGCATCTGCTGACGGCAGAAGAAAAGGCGAACCCTTTGGCACAAACTATTCACCAAGCCTTTATGTTCGTTCAAAAGGGCCTTTCTCAGTAATTCAGTCCTTTACAAAGCCTCCGTTAAAGAAGGCTATTAACGGTGGACCTCTTACAATGGAATTCCATTCAACTGTATTTAATACCGATGAGGGAATTGAGCAGGTTGCAACTTTAGTTAAACAGTATATTGATATGGGCGGACATCAGCTTCAGCTTAACTCAATTAACCGCGAAAGATTGCTTGATGCCCAGAAACATCCTGAAAATTATTCAAACCTCATCGTACGTATTTGGGGTTGGAGTGCTTATTTCGTTGAGCTTGATAAAGAATATCAGGATCACCTTATAGCAAGGCAGGAGTTTAATGAATAATCTTATTTTTGACATAAAGGAATTTGGACTTCATGATGGAAGCGGTATGCGCACTACGGTGTTTTTAAAGGGATGCCCTTTAAAATGCACCTGGTGTCATAATCCTGAAGGGCAAAGCTTTTTTAAGGAAGTTACCAAAAATCCCTTAAAATGCGTTTCTTGCGGATTGTGCAATAAAAAGTGCAATCATGATTCCTGCAAAGGGTTAAACGTTTGCGTAAAAATCTGCCCCAATGACAACGTTAAAGTTGTGGGGCAGGAGTTTACTGCGGAAGCATTGGCGGAAAAGTTACTTAAAAATCGTAGCTTTTTAGAGCAAGGCGGTGTAACTTTTTCAGGCGGCGAGCCTTTATGCCATAGCGATTTTATAATTGAAATCATTAAAAAACTTGAAGGCATTAAAACTGCGGTTGAAACCTGCGGTTACGTTGAAACCGATAAGTTTTTAAATGCGACGAATAAAATCGACGATATTTTTATGGATATTAAGCTTATTGATGATGAAAAACACGTAAAATACACGGGTGTAAGCAACAAACTGATATTAAAAAATGCAAGCGAACTTTTAAAAAAGCGTTTTGTTACAATAAGGATTCCCCTTATACCATCAGTTACCGATACTGACGAAAATTTAACGGGCATTGCTGAATTCTTAGCACCTTATAAAGATAACGTTAAGGTTGAGCTTATCCCATATAACAAAATGACGGGCGCAAAATATAAAAATCTTGGCAGAGAGTATAAGCCTGATTTTAATGAAAATGCTGTTTTAAACAAAAATACTGAAATTTTTACAAAGAAAGGTATAAATATAAAGGCGTATTGATATGTATTATTTTAAAGAAAATTCATTGTACTGCGGTAAAGAAGTTCTGTTTAAAAATATTATTCCTTGGGTAAATACAAAGCGCACACCTTGGAAAAATGACAAAAAAGATCTTGTGTATCTTGAATATAAAAGCGCAACGGAAACAAGTGTTTATTTTGAAAGTGCTGTTGCAAAGCTTACACTTTCAGTTAAAGAAGAAAATAACAGTTTTTGCTTGTATCTTGATGGTGCTTATGATACTTACGGTACAATGGGCCATGGTCATCACCTTAATTCCCTTTGCGGCATCGGGCTTGATTTTGACGTTACCCATACGGGTAATTACGCATCAGGTTATATGAGCTATCTTTTCTGGCAGCATCCCTTTGTAGGCACAAAGTTAAAGGATTTAAAGGCACGTACACAGATGCTTTTATATAAAATGAAGCAGAATAAAGTGTACCTTATGACTGTTTGCGATAAAATGTTTAAAACCGAACTTTTCCCATGTAAAAACAACAGAATTTCGCTTATCGCACATTCAAATACCCTTTGTGATGAAATAAATGAATGTGTGCTCATTGGTGCATATGGTAGTGATGAGTATGCTTTGCCCGAACAAGCAGTTGGTTTTGGCTTAAAAGCAATGAATAAACCGGGCAAGCTTAAAAAGGATAAAAAATATCCTGAAACCTTTGAATATTTAGGCTGGTGCTCATGGGATGCTTTCCAGCATCATATTACCCCCGATAAAGTTTTATCAAAGTGTAAGGAATTTAAGGATAAAAACATTCCCGTAAAATGGATTATTTTAGACGATACGTGGAATGACGTTACAAGCATTGATAATGAAACAAAACCAATGCGCGAGCTTAACGATTGGGAAGCCGCACCTGAAAGATTCCCTGAAGGCTTGAAAAAATGTGTTACTGATATTAAAGCACAGTATGACGTAAAGGTTGGTATTTGGCATCCTACAAGCGGATATTGGTACGGCATTAACCCCAATGGCCCTCTTGCAAAGCGCATCCCTGAACTTTTAGAGTATACCATTCCCGGCTTCTATCCGGATGGCCCACGCCTTATGCACTCCTTTGACAAAAAGAAAATTGAAAAGTATTACGATATTCAGCACAAATTCTATAAGGATTGCGGTATCGACTTTACAAAAATTGATAATCAGGGTGCAAGTCAAAGACATTGTTATTTTAAAGGCGGTATAGGCGAATGCCTTTCAAACTTACATTCAGCCATCGAAAAAACGGCTAAAAAGTATTATGACGGCACTCTTATTAACTGTATGGGTATGCCTGTTGATAACTTCTGGAACAGAACGTACTCAAATATAAACCGTTTCAGCGGCGACTTTATGCCCGAGGACAGAAAGTGGTTTATACAGCACATTTTGCAGTGCAGCTACAATACCTATTCACAAGGCACAATAAATACGGGCGATTGGGATATGTGGTGGTCTGATGATGAGCAGGCAGTTAAAAACTCAGTTTTACGTGCAATGAGTGGCGGACCTATCTATGTTTCAGATAAATTGGATAGAAGTATCCGCGATGTTATTATGCCTACTGCATTTGCTGACGGCAGAATTATCAGGCTTAAAAACCATCCCAAAATCACAAAGGATTGTATTTTTGAGGATGCTGAAAACAATGGCAAAATCTTTAAAGTGTTTAATACCCATAACGATTGCGGTATAATTGCGGCATTTAACCTTGATAAAGAAGAAAATGCTGTTTCAGGCACAATTTCGGTTGATGATATTTATGGTCTTAAAGGCGATAAATACTTGCTTTATAATTGGTTTACAAAGGAATATCGCGAAATCAATAAGGGCGAAAAAATTGATATTGAGCTTAAAAACTATGATGATTTCAGGCTCTTTATTCTTGTACCAATCAAAAAAGGCAAAGCTGTTATCGGTTTAAAGGAAAAATACATGACACCTGCAACGGTAAAAGTAAAGAACAATACTGTTGAAGTCTTTGATGATGGTACTCTTTTAACTTATGCTGACGGCAAGATTAACGAAACCATCGTTAAAAAAGGCGAAGTAATTGAATTTTAAAGGAGAAAAAAATGTATTCATTTTGTATTGACAAGGGCGTATGCCTTACGTATAACGGAAAAAATATTTTAACTGAAATTCAGTCTTTTATGAATACCTCCTTAATGGCAGGGGACAAGTTCAATATTGAAAATATTTCAGTAAATAATACTGAGGCTTTTTTTAAAAATGATGATGCTTGTCTTACTTTAACGGTTAAAGAAGAAAATGATAATTTTGCGTTGTATTTAAAGGGTGAATATACACCATCTTCACCACAGCGCGGAACACATTTAGTTGATGAAAAGGGCATCGGTATTGAGTTTAATATACCAAAAATCAAAAAGTACGTTGATGCTTTTATGAATTGCCCTTTCTGGCAACGTCCTTTTATCGGTAAAAAATTAAAGGATTTAAAGGATCGCACTCAGGGCTTGCTTGTTGACAGAGGCGAAGATAAGTTGTACTTAATGGCAACTTGCCACAAGCAGTATAAAACTGAAATGTTTGCAAGCAACAAAAAGATGGCACTTGTTGCATCTTCAAATACTATACTTGATGAAATTGATGAGTGTGTGTTAATCGGAGCAATAGGCGAAAACGAGTACATTTTGCCTGAAGAAGTTACTGCATTTGGTCTTAAAACTATGGAAAAGACGGGCAGACTTCGCAAAAATAAAAAATACCCTGAAATTTTTGAGTATCTTGGTTGGTGCTCGTGGGATGCCTTCCATATGGACGTTACCCATGAGGATTTATTGAAAAAAGCTCAGGAATTTAAGGATAAGGATATCCCTGTAAGATGGGCGATAATTGATGATATGTGGGGCGACGTTTCCTGCATTGATAGAAAAACCATGCACCAGCGCGAGCTTAATGATTGGGAGGCTGATCCTATCCGTTTCCCCAAAGGCTTAAAGGGCGCAATTAGCGATTTAAAGGAAAAATACGGCTTGTGGGTTGGTATGTGGCATCCTATAAATGGATATTGGTCAGGCATCAATCCTAACGGTGCTTTAGCAAAAAGACATGGTGATTTACTTGAATATACTTATGGTAAGTTGGCTTGGCGTGATACGGCACAGTATATGCACCGTTTTGATAAAAACAGCCTTATAAAATATTATGATTTACAGCATAATTTCTATAAGGATTGCGGTGCTGACTTCACAAAGGTTGATAATCAGGGCTGTGCTGTATATTTTGCATATCGTAAAGGTGATATAAATACCACTGTTACGAATCTTCATACTGCAATCGAAAAAGCATCAAAAAAATATTATAACGATAACTTAATAAACTGCATGGGTATGCCCATTGAAAATTTCTGGAACAGAGGAAAGGATAGTAACGTCAACCGTTTCAGCGGCGACTTTATGCCCGAGGACAGAAAATGGTTTATAAAGCATCTTTTACAATGCAGTTATAACTCACTTACACAGGGTACTATTTATACAGGCGACTGGGATATGTGGTGGTCTGATGATGATCAGGCAAAGAAGAACGCTGTTCTTCGTGCAATGAGTGGCGGACCTATCTATATGTCCGATGAACTTAACAGAAGTATTAAGGAAGTTATTATGCCTACCGTTTATTCCGATGGTAAAATAATTCGCCTTAATCAGCCTGCAGTACCTACAAAGGATTGTCTTTTTGAAGATGCTGAAAATAACAAAAAGATATTTAAGATATTTAATACTATCGGTATAAATGGCGTTCTTGCCGCATTTAACCTTGATGAAAAGGAAGAAACCGTAAAAGGTACAATTTCACCCAAAGATATTATCGGTATTAAAAAAGGGAAGTATCTTGTATATAACTGGTTTACTGGCGAAAACTTCTTAATGGATTATAATGAAGAAAAAGAAGTGGAACTTGAAAATTACGATGATTTCAGCTTGCTTCTTTTTATACCCGTTAAAAACAATAAAGCGGTTATCGGTTTAAAGGAAAAATATATGGCACCTGCAACAGTTAAAATCAAAAATGATGCAGTTGAAGCACTTGATGACGGCACTCTTTTAGTTTATGCTGACGGCAAAATTAAAGAAATATCCGTTAAAAAAGGTGAAAAAATTAAAATTTAAGGTATAATTTACAAAAATAAGCACAGAATTTTATTGAGGTGAAGATCTCTGCTTTATTTTTTTCTTTTTGCAGTTCTTTTTATGCCTGTTTTTGTGCATTTTAAAGCGTACACCGAAAAAGAAGCCTTGAAAAT
>JAZOMK010000180.1:0-8900 GCA_045653985.1 Clostridia bacterium
GGGGTAAGCATTATAAGCTCAGAAATACCCTTTTTTGTAAACCAAACTGTTACACTTGGTGAAACAAGCTGAAAAGAGTCTCTGTCGCCCGTTAAAATTGCCGCCTGACCGCCTGCTTCCTCAGTAAGACGAGCATATGTGCCGATAATATCATCTGCCTCAAAGCCCGGTTTTTCAAAGCAAAATACACCAAGCTCTTTTAAAACCTCTTTTAAAAGAGGAATCTGCGGTACAAGTTCATCAGGCATTTTCTTTCTGCCTGCCTTATATTCGCCATAATGCTCATGGCGGAAGGTGGGATGCTTTACATCAAAAGCGCAAACGATATTATCAGGCTGATATTCATCAACCGCCTTATAAAACATTTTTAAAAAGCCGTAAACTGCGTTGGTATATACGCCCTCGTCCGTTGAAAGTATGGGGAGGGCGTAAAACGCGCGATTTATAAGACTGTTGCCGTCAATTAAAAGTGTTTTCATAAAAACCTATCCTTGTGGGAAATATTCTTTAAACCAAGCTTCTTTCCAGCGAAGCCACGTATCAACATACTCGCGGGAAACGGGAGTACCCGTCCATACGGGCAAGAACATCAGGAACGTAACAATGGCCATTACAACAAGTGCTATTGTGATAATTGCACCTATCTTTACGTTCTTTCTTGATATATGGCGAAGAATGTAAACCGTAAACAATATTATAAAGGGAACGGTTGCAAAATAGTGGTAAATGAAGATACATCTTGTTACACCCATCCACGGGATAAGGTTGCACAATGCACCCAGCGCAAGGAATATAAGTGTGCGTGTATCTCTTTCGGTGCAATCAGCCGCATCTTCATCATTTGCTTTAAACAAGCCAAAGAAGCCCGTTGCGCCCTTAGTTTGTTCTGAGATTACTACTCTGCTTTCAAACAAGCGCGAAATAAGAATGCCGATACCTGCCAATGCTGCAAAAAGTCCCGTCCACCATACAATAGGATTACCGAAAGCATATATTGCTGACATTGTTTCGGTAGTCTGCGGGCCTGAATAGAACCACATCGGCTTTTCCATTGTAGGCCATGTGTACCAATTACTTTGGAAAGGATGTGTTGCGGTAAGGTTTGAATGGTAATTAAACATTTCTTCCTGATTGGAAAGAATGATATCGTACCATGCCCTTGTTTCCGTTTCAGCATTCCAATAGGGGTAGTATGACAAGCAGTAAATAATAAGCGGAATTACTATAAATACAACAATGCAGAAAAGAAGTGTGTACACCGTGTTCATAAGGCAATTATCCCTTATGTGCATAAGGTACTTTTTCTCTTCGCCCGAAGCTTTTCTGATATTTTCAACTGCTACTGTATATTCGCGCCATCTGCGAATCATCGTCATAAAGAAGATTACTGCAAGACCTGCGCCTGCATACAAGCATATCCACTTACTTGCCGCACCTAAGCCAAAGGAAAGACCGCAAAGACCAAGAGGTATAAAGGTCTTTTTCAAAGGTACGTCGTAGAAGGATAGGCTTTGATACCAATACATAAATAGGAACATTAAAATAATAAACAGAACGCCAAAGGAGTCAATCGTAGCGATTCTTGTTTGTTCATAGTGCATACCGTCAAATGCCATAAGCAATGCAGTTACTGTTGCCCAGCTTGTTTTCCTGAACATAAGGAAGCCAAGGAAGAACATTGCAGGAACCATCAATACACCTGCCATTGCACCTGCAAAACGCCATGCAAAAGGCGTCATACCCATGCTTGAAACGCACCATGACATAAAGTCCTTACCCAGCGGCGGATGCGTCCACTCATAAATGGACTGTCCCGTTGCGCTTTCATAAGCAGTACGTGCATGATAAATTTCATCAAAGTACATACTGTTCATGTAGGTTGCGCCCTCAGCCGGCACAAGATCCTGCTCATCAAAAACAAGATATCCGCTTTCGCTGTTGGTAATTACCTCTTTAACGGGAATGGTCGTCTCAGCATCTTCACTTTCAAAGAAGCCTACTTCTATAAGTTTAAGATATGGTGTTTCAGCCGTTATAAGAACATATCTTGTTCTGCCGTAAACAGAAAGGTTGTACCAATAATAGAATTGTCCCTCGTCCTTTTTAACGGTAAAATTGTTTTGTAAGTTCCATGTTGTGCCATCTTCTGAGAAGTATATTTTAAAGTTTCCGTTTGTAAGGCTGGTTCTGTAGTAGCCTTTGTAAACGTCTTTTACCTCACCGAAATCGGCAATTACATAATCAGCCGTTGAATTTATGCTCCAGCTTTTGCCACCGGGATATTGCTTTCCGCTATCTAAGGTGTCTCTTTCATCAAAGCAATTATAAATTTCATCATCTTCGGTGATAGGCTCTGCTTTATAAATTGTTGTGTCATAAACACCATCCTCTGTAACATCAGCCACTTCGCCTTCTGTGATAACGTCTGCAGGTATTTCTTCGGTTACTTCGCCTTCCGTAACAACGTCTGCAGGTGTTTCTTCGGTTGCTTCGCCCTCTGTGATAACGTCTTCAACCTCTGCGATTGCCTTATATATTTCCCTTATAACTACTTCTCTGTATCCACTTGCGTCCTGTGTACCAATAAAAAGTTCGCCTACAGCAACACCGTGATTTTTAATTTTAATTGAGGCTATTGCTGAGACTTCCTCATCAGATACAACTCTTTCGCCCTCTGCCCAGCCTTCGCCTGCGGCATTTATTACGAAAATATCCTTCCATACACCATTATCTTCTACAGAAAGAGTTACTTTGCCACTTTCCTTGAAGTATGCTTTTACCTCATAAATTGAAACAAGTTCATTAAGATTTAAAATATATTCGCCCTCTGTCTGCCAGAAAGTTTCAGGCATTGCAGGTTCTTCAGGTTCAGCAAAATAGCTATCCTGCGCATCAAAGAGGTTTTTACCTGCACCGCTTACACTTTCAACGGGAACAACGCTTTCGGTAACCTCTTTTATTTTTAGGGGCACGTTATCCTTTAATACAACAATTTCCCTGATATTTACACCATTTATGCCATATTCGGATATCTGTGATGCAACAGCTATCTTAATATACCTTGCCCTGCCTGCACCGTGTAAAGTCTGCCATTCATCGCTGTACATGATTTCCGTAATGCCAGAGGGGGTATAATTCTCACCATCTTCAGAAAGATATACCTTTACTGCGCCACTCTTTACTTCGCCTCTGCCTGAATAGCTTAAATATTTAATTTCGTCAAAATCATTAACCTCGCCTAAATCAGCAACAACGTAAACCTCAGTTTTATCAGTATACCAGAAAGTCTGTGCCGCCTCAATATCGCCAAGATTGGTAAATGCAAAGCAACCGTAAACTACGGTAATGATAACACAGATTGCAATAACTTTCCACGTAACCTTAGGTAAATGATAATTTCTTCTCTTATAAAGTTTTACTAAAGGAGAATCAGGCTTAATAGGCATTGTATTTGTTTTAGGCTTGCCCTTTGCCCACGTTTTAACGTTATTGGGTGCTGCTGTTCCTTTTTTAAACATAAGTGAAATTGTAACGTATATCTGGAAAACAAACAACGCCACCGTAAGGAATGAGCCAATATCGAATATACTTCCGCTGAGGGGTACTTCAACACCTGCGGCAGAATAATCGCTACTGTTTGCAAAATACTGTCCTGTTTCTTCATAAAGGAACATAAGTCCTGCCGTATTTATGAAGTTTAAGAAAGCATAGCCAAAGGCAATAATCAATAACTTTATTTCCTTAAAATGTACGTAACCCATTACAAGCATAATGATAACGGGGAACATATATCTTTCATGGGTTCTTGTTGATACCGTTACAGCACCTGCAACCATAAGTGCGCCAAGCACCCAGAACCAGCCTGACTGAATAGCGCGTCCGCCTTTGCCTTTTGAATTATTTTCAATGGCGCGTGAAAGGAGGAATGCAAAAATTCCAACAACAAGCGCTATAACAATCCATAAAAGTGCAGTACCAAGATCGCCATAGGAGATGCCGTCCATTGCCTCCATACTGCTTTCTTTCCACTGACCACCTAAAAGTCCCATAAGACCAAAGGATGAAAGTGTTGCATAATCATATGAGCCTAAGGTTTCGGTATATAAGCCTATAAGCCAGTTACCCTCAATGCCCTTGCTTTCAACGTATGCTTCACCGGGATTCATAACTGCCGACAACAAGAAGAAGAATCCTATTGAAACAGCCAATGCGCCAAAGCCTTTTATTAAGCGGGTATAGGCGCTTTTCTTTTCGCCATCGGAAAAATCAAGATAAATAACGTAAAATTCGTGAATTGCCGCCAGCAACATAACAGGTCCAAACAAAATTGCCTGGGGTTTAAGAAGAATACCAACAAAATAGGTAAGTACGGAATAGCCAAACTGATCTCTGTCAATAAGCCAGAAGGTAAGAAGCATAAAGAGCACGAGAACGGAATCCACTTGTCCCCAAAGTCCTGCGTTTACGATTGCAGTAGGTAAGAAGGCATAACCAATACCTAAAATAACTGCAAGCTTTTCGCCTACGTGCTTCTTTGCAATAAGTGCAAGCACAAATGCAGAAAGCGCATCGCAGATTATTGCAGGTGATTTAAGGAAGATAAGCGCAGCGCCTGCGCCATCGGTAACGCCTGCGTGTTCAATCATATTTACACCTGCAGCAATATCAACGCCAAAGATTTCAGCTACAGAGTTCACAAAACCTAAAACAATCATGTATAACGGCGGATAATCGCAGAAGCCTGAACTTGCATAGAATTCAGACATTCCGTAATCTGCCATAGTATTGCCCCAGAAAGCAAAACATTTTATATCAACCATAAAACCTGCATACATAACAGCGGCAATAAACCTGATAATTACTGCAGCGCCGATAAAAATATACAGATGCTTCATTTTGAAGTTTAATTCTTTATATGCCCAGAAAAGGAACACGCCAAGGGCAAGGAACAAAAGCACGCCCGTAACGGTAACGTTTACCGTAACATCATCAGGATCGGCATCTTTTTCCGTTTCTCCATTATTCTGTTGAGGAACACTTTGCTGTGCTTTATCCATGCTTAATGCTGTAACGTTTTCAGGTAATTCATCAACGCGTGAAAATGTTACGTCATCAAAATAAGCAATACCTGAAGCATCAGCACCATAGTTGCCAAGCCTTAAAGCGATTTTAACGCTTTCAGTATCAGGACCGGTTTTACCGTAAACGGTTACGTTTGTCCAATCAGTATTACCGTAAACGTAATAACTTCTGCAAGGTGAATCAAAAATACCGATGCTTGCGCCTGACTCTGCACCGTTTGTTTCAATAAGCTCAGTTTTTACCATTGCAGAAAGGCAGTAATAAGAGTCAGGTTCAACCTCAACCTCCTGCATATATCTGGCATCGTTTAAACCAACGCTTTCAATTTTAAGTGCATTTTCGCCCGTTGGCACAGTATCATCTTTAATTGCCTGATAATTTTCAATAGGCGAAGTGGTGTCGTATCTTTCAAGATACCAACCTTCAACCTGCACACCCGTACCGTTTTCAAAGCCGGGATTTTCTAAGAGATTTTCATTGGCAACTTGCTCCGTTTCGCTACAAGCGCAGAAAAGTAGCGTAAACATCAATAAGATTGCCAATATAATGCGCTTCTTCATATTCTCTCTCCTTTAAAAAGCATTTTCGATAAGTTTGATTTGTGGCACGTCGTCCACAACCGTTATTTCAAGGACGTCAAACCTGCAATTTTCTTCTTTTTTTAATTTACAGCACATATAATGCTGTGCGCCATAACGTATATTTTCTTGCTTTTTCTGCGTAACCGCCTCGCACCCATATCCGTTTTTAAGGCTTGTACGCATTTTAACCTCAACAAACACAAGTAATTTTTTGTGCCTTGCGATAATATCAATTTCAGAAAATCTTGAGGCATGATAATTTCTTTCTATTATCTTATACCCTTGTTTCTTCAGATATTTTTCTGCAATATCCTCGCCTACAGCGCCTACTTTGCGAAGGTTCATAATATTTTTGTTAAAAAGCTTCGTCTGTGATATGGGCAAGGACCGTAAGCTTTTATCATTTCAATATGTTCCTTTGTTCCGTAACCTTTATGTTTTTTGAAGTTATACATGGGATATTCTTCATCAATCTTCTGCATAAGCCTGTCCCTTGTAACTTTTGCGATAATGCTTGCCGCGCCAATGCTTAACGAAAGGGCATCGCCACCGATAACAAACCTTTCATTTTCTATTGCGCCAATGGTAAAATTGCCGTCAATCAAAAGAAAATCAGGCTTTTGATTAAGCCCTTCAACGGCTTTTCGCATACAAAGTTTTGTTGCTTCACGAATATTTATTTCGTCAATAGTCTTTGCATCAACAAGCGCGCAGGAAACTATCGCCTTTTCCATTATTTCATCATAAAGAGCTTCACGCTTTTTTTCCGAAAGTTTTTTTGAATCGTTTATGCCAAGTGGAATATTATTTTTATCAAGGATAACGCAAGCGGCGGAAACCGGGCCTGCAAGAGGGCCGCGACCTGCTTCATCAATACCGCCTATTATTGAAAAGCCATTAAGCATAAGTTCATTTTCAAGATCAAATGTCATCAGGCACCTCCAAAGTAATTTTGCCTATTGCACCTGCGCGGAATTCATCTAAAAGCACGCGGGCGCAACGGGAATAATCATATTCTTTATTTTTCAAAAGGAAGCCGCGCCTTTTGCATATTGCCTCATAATCTTCAATGGCTTCTTCGCCTAAGGTTATGCCGTAGCGCTCCTTTAAACTTTCAGGATACTTTTCCCTTAAAACTTTTATAAGCTCAAGGGCAAGCTCGTCGCGGTCAAGAATCTCATCATTTATTGAACCTGTAAAGGCAAGATATTTTGCGCTTGTCTGGTTATCAAGCCTCGGCCACAAAAGTCCGGGGGAATCAAGCAAATCAACTGCGCCCGTCTTTACCCATTGCTTACCGCGTGTTACGCCCGGTTTATCGCCCGTCTTTGCTTTTTGTGAGCCTGAAAGGGAATTTATAAGGGTTGACTTGCCTGCATTTGGTATGCCTGCAACAAGGGCGCGCATATTTCTTTGTATGCCCTTTGATTTAAAATACTCTGCCTTTTCGCTCATCACCTTATTTATAAGGCTTACAAGTTCGCCCTGACGGTTTTTAGCCATTACCTTTAAGGCAGGAATGTCTCTTTCTTTAAACCATTGAAGCCACATTTCCGTCTTTCTGTTATCGGCAAGGTCAGCCTTATTTAAAAGCACAACGCGGGGTTTATTGAATTTTTCAATATCGGGATTTCCGCTTGAAAAAGGGATGCGCGCGTCACGAAGCTCAATAACAACATCAATGAGCTTGAGATTTTCTTCCATCATTCTTTTTGCCGCGGCCATATGTCCCGGATACCAGTTAATAACCATATACTTCTCCATTATTTTAATAATATAATATATTATATCAAATATATGGAAAAAATAAAAGCAAAATTTTGAAATTTTTATTTTTTAAAAATTACACTTGAAATTCACTTTTATATTTGATATAATATCATCACTAAAAACAAAAAGGAAGATACCTATGAAAGATTTAAAAGAAGTTTTAGTTGCTTTTGGTTTTAGCGAAGATGCAAAAGTTATCCCATGGGGTAACGGCCACATCAACGATACTTACCGCATAGAAGATAAATTTATTCTTCAGAGAATAAACACCGCTGTATTTAAGGATTATGAGGGGCTTATGAACAACGTAACCCTTGTTACTGAGTTTTTACAGAAACAGCTTTATAAAAGCGGTGGCGATATTTTAAGGGAAACTATGGGTGTTATGCCCGCCATCGACGGCAAAAAATACTATAAATGCGAAAATGGCGATGTTTACAGAGTGTATATTTTCGTTTGCGACTCTTTAAGTCTTGATGCTGTACAAACTAAGGATGACCTTTATTCCTGCGGTCTTGGCTTCGGCTTGTTCCAGAGAAAGCTTGCTTCTTTTAATGCTGAACTTTTAGTTGAAACCATCCCCGGTTTCCACAATACTCTTCAGCGCTTTGAGCATTTTAAGGATGCTATTGAAAATGACGTTGCAGGCAGAAAAGCATCAGTTAAGGATGAAATTGATTTCTTCTTATCTCGCTATGATGAAATCAAAATGATTTTTGATATTTATTCAAAATTGCCTTTACGTGTTACACATAACGATACAAAGCTTAATAACGTACTTTTTGATTATAAAACACGTGAGCCACTTTGTGTTATCGACCTTGATACAACAATGCCCGGCTATCCCGCCAATGACTTTGGCGATGCTATCCGCTTCGGTGCATCAACTGCCGCTGAGGATGAGCAGGATTTATCAAAAGTGCATTTTGATATTGAGCTTTATGAGGCTTTTGCAAAAGGCTTTGTTGAAGGCTGTGGCGATGGGCTTTCAATGGAAGAAAAGCTTTCCTTCCCATATGGTGCAATTCTTATGACTTTTGAGTGCGGTATGCGCTTCTTAACCGACCACTTAAATGGTGATACTTACTTTAAAATTCACCGTGAAAACCATAATCTTGACAGATGCCGCACCCACATTCAGCTTGTAAGCGAAATGGAAGCCGCGTTATCTAAGATGACCGAAATTATTAAAGCACAATAAAATTATCCCCCTCAACGAGGGGGTTTTTTAGAGGATTATTATGTCAGATTTCTTCTTTGCAAATAAAATTTATTCAGCACCTGATTCCGTAATGGGCGGCTCATTAAGCGATAAAACTCCCCTTACAAAAAGCACTTGTCAGGTTGTTTACGATATTTATGATGATTTATTAAAATATCCTTACCTTTCAAAAAAGGAATTGGGCGAGGTTTTCGGCAGAAAAATTTATAATTATACTTTCAATAACTTTGAACTTGAAAATCATT
>JAZOMK010000181.1:0-3661 GCA_045653985.1 Clostridia bacterium
GGAAATTCACGGCGCAAAAAATTCAATATTACCGATACTTGCGGCAGTAATACTTGCAAAAGACCAATGCGTTATAAATAATTGTCCGCCTTTAAGCGACGTTTTACAGATGCTTGAGCTTTTAAAAGATATCGGTTGCAAGGTAGAATATAAAAGTAATTCCGTACATATTGACACTAAAAACGTTTCAAACTTTATAATGAATGATGAGCTTATGCGCAGGCTTCGCTCCTCAATATTCATTTTAGGGCCATTGCTTGCAAGGCTTAAACGTGCCGAGCTTGGCTATCCCGGTGGTTGCGATATCGGCATCCGTCCCATTGATTTACACTTAATGGGGTTGCGTAAGTTAGGCGCAACAGTTCTTGAAGAAGACGGGCATATAACCTGCTTTTGCGATAATTTAAAAGGTAGCGAAATATATCTTGATTATCCAAGTGTAGGCGCAACTGAAAATATCATGATGGCATCTTCTCTTGCCGAGGGTACAACGGTAATCGTAAACGGTGCAAAAGAGCCTGAGATTGTTGACTTGCAAAACTTCATCAATAAAATGGGTGGCAGGATATCAGGTGCAGGTACGGGCAAAATAGTAATTCATGGCGTAAAAGAGCTTTCGGGGTGCGAGTATACACCAATACCCGATAGAATCGTAGCAGGAACTTTTATGATAGCCGTTGCCGCTTGTGGCGGAAACGTGTATATTAAAAACGGACAGAAAGAGCATCTTTCTTATCTTATTGAAAAACTAAAAGACGGCGGGGCAGAGGTAAAAGACAGTTCCTTAGGTTTTTTAATTAAAGCGGATAAACGTTTTAAATCATCACGTGTTATCGAAACAATGCCCTATCCGGGTTTTCCTACTGACCTGCAATCGCCAATGATGACGCTTCAGGCAGTGTCCAAAGGTACTTGCGTTTTGGTTGAAAAGGTTTTTGAAAACAGATTCCGTCTTGCGGGCGAATTAAAGAAAATGGGCGCGGATATAACGATAAAAGATCGTATGGCGATAATCCGCGGTGTTGAAAATTTAAAAGGCGCAACGGTATATACCCATGACCTTCGCGGTGGCGCGGCACTTGTAATAGCAGGGCTTGCATCAAAAGGCATAACGGTAGTAAATGATAGCGGACTTATTGACCGCGGATATTTTGAATTTGAAAAACAGCTTAAAAAATTAGGTAGCGAAATTATTGTTTTGGAGGAATAGCATGGCTAAAAGAAAACGTGAAAAACTTGGTCCGGGACCAATTTTACTTTGGGTATTTGTTATAATTCTTATTGCCATACTGTTTTTTCTTATAAACAGTTCACTTTTTAACGTAACCAAAATTGTTGTAAAAGGCAATATAAAGGAATCAGCAGAAGAAATAATAAGTTTAAGCGGTATAAATAAAGAAACAAATATTCTTCACGTTGACGAGGTTGCCGCAAAAGAAAATATTGAGAAGAACAACTTTTTTGTAGTGGTTGAAGATATTAACAGAACTTTCCCTACAGGCGTTGAAATTATTGTTACCGAGCGCACGGCAATGGCACAGATAGGTACTGTTCAAAGCTATTATGTTATTGACGAAAAAGGCGTTATGGTAGAAGCTAACCCAATGCCTACTGATGGTATTATAACTGTAACTAATATGGGAATTTATGAGCCTCAGGGTGGTCAACAAATTCAAAGTGATTCACCTGAAAAACTTGAAGGACTTTTGCAGGTGCTTGAGGCAATTAAAAAATATAAATTAGAAGGCGAAATTGTGGGGATCGATATGCAAGATCCCCAGAAAATACTTTTAACCTATAAAGGAAATATTCAGGTGCAAATTGCAAGCGGATTGACTGCTGAAACCAAATTAAAGGACATAAAAGCAACCGTTGAATATGCAAAAGCCGCAATAAAAGATGGACAAGTTATCCATATGGAGAACGGAAAACCCTATTATATAGGTGAAAAATAGGCTAAAAAGATAAAAAAATACAACTTTTTGCTTAAAATTTACGAAAATATTAAAAAAACACTTTAACTTTTTTGAATTATCTGTTATTATATATAGTGAGTAAAAATGGAGGATGACCTGATGCGGCAGATTTCAACAGTTATTGAAATCGGCACCAGCAAGGTTGTTTCTGTGATATGTGAAGCAGGGCCTTATGGTGAAACCCACGTTTTAGGTAGTGCTTCCGTAACTTATCCGGGCTATAAAAACCGTAATTGGGTGGACAGGCACGGTGTTGCTCCCGCCATAATCGAAGCACTTTATGAGGCTGAAAGAATTGCGGGTAAAAAAGCAAGATCAGTACACATCGGTATCCCTGCTGATTTTTTGCACGTTGAATGTTGTAAGGTTGAACTTGAGTTTGATGGGCAAAAAAATATTACTCAGGAAGATATTGATGAACTGTATAAAATAGGCAGAAGCAAATTGCAAGTGCCCAAAGATTATATGATGATTCACAGATGTCCCATAGCTTATAAACTTGATGATGCAAGAAAGACTATGGAACCTCTTTCCAAACGGGCGAAAAAACTAAGCGCAGTTTTATCATTCGTTCTTGCTGAACGTTGGTTTGCAAATGGTATCGCAAAAATTCTTGCAAATTACGGCTACAGCGCAAGCACGTTTATAGGTGCTTCATATGCTGAGGCTGTGCGCTATATACCTGAAGATAAGCGCGACCATGGTGCGGTAATGCTTGATATAGGCGCTTCATCTACTTGTGTTATGGCTGTGCGTGGTGATGGGCTTATATTCCATAAGGTATTGCCCTTTGGCGGAAATAATATTACCGATGATATTGTTAGGGTTTTAAAAACCAAACGTCACGTGGCGGAAGAACTTAAAAAGCGCGCAATCTACGGCTTGTCTTTAAGTGAAGATGATTGCTATGAGGTTTGCGATAGAGATACTTATAAGTTTGAACGCTATCCTGCATATAAAGTGCAGTCGATAATCGAGGCAAGGCTTAAAGAAATGTTTGATGTTATAATCAACGTTCTTGATAAAAGCGGATGCAACCTTCCGCACTATGTACCGGTTTTTGTAACGGGAGGTACGGCTTCAATGCGCGGGTTAAGGGAGTTTGTTCAAAAAACTACAACCCATAACACAACCATTGTTTCACCCCAGGCAACAAAGTTCAATCAACCTGCTTTTTCTTCGGCTTTAGCTGTGGCATCACTTGCCCTTGAAGCTGAAAGTGAAGACGAGCCGGGTTTCTTTGATAATTTAAAAAAATTTTTTATAAGGTAGTTCTTGAAAGGAGAATTTTATTATGGAAATAGATCTTGAAATGGGTTTTGCCCAACTTAAAGTAGTTGGTGTTGGCGGCGCAGGTGATAACGCTGTTGACAGAATGATTGCTGCAGGTCTTACAGGCGTTGAGTATATCGCTATCAATACTGACCGTCAGGCACTTCAGCGCTCAAAAGCAACAAAGAAGCTTCAGATTGGTGATAAAATCACAAAGGGCCTTGGCGCAGGCGCAAATCCTGAAATCGGTAAAAAAGCGGCTGAAGAAAGCCGTGATGATATTATGGACCAGCTTCGCGGTGCGGATATGGTATTCGTTACAGCAGGTATGGGCGCTGGTACAGGTACAGGTGCAGCACCCGTTGTAGCTGAAGTAGCTAAAGATATGGGTATCCTTACCGTTGGTGTTGTTA
>JAZOMK010000182.1:0-3105 GCA_045653985.1 Clostridia bacterium
GCACACATTAAAAACTTATTTTTCAGCATGCGCAAAAAGGTTAAATAAATCATAATTCTATCCTAAAATAACAGTATCGCCTGAAGAAATGCCACTAAGAATTTCAACGTAATCGCTGTTGATTATTCCCACCTGAACAAGAACCTCGCGTCTTGTTATTCCGTCTGTATCTAAAATTTTTACAAAGTAATCGTCAGATTTATACTGATTAAGGGCACGGGCAGGGATGCATACAGCATTTTTGTGCGTATCGTTTACTACGGTAAAGGTTGCTTTGTCGCCATAACTAAAAGGCACATCGGTGTCTATTAAATAGCATTTGTCATTTTGCGAATAACCATTTGCCGTTAAAATAGGAACTCTTCTTACGGTGCCTTTACCTGATAAATTTTCACCTTCAATGCGAGCAATCTCACCGATTTCACCCTCAAAAAGTGTTTTTTGATATTTTTCAGCATCAATAGAAAGGGAAACTCCGTCCTCGCGGTAAAGCAAAATTTCTTTAACTGCTTTTTCCGCCTCGTTCTGAGGATTAGTGTAGTTTATGCGTATCTTTCCCGAGAAGGGAGAGTAAATGCTTGAAGCTTGTTTCTTCTCTAAAAGTACTTCCTTTGTTGCTTTTGCTTCTGATATACGCGTGGATATAAGAGTTTTTTCCGTTTGCTCAGTTACTGAATTTAACTGATTTTCAAAATCTGCAATATTAACGTCAATATGTGCAATTTCTTCATCAATTTCAGTTGTACTAAACTGAAATAAAAGCTTATTTTCGCTAACGCTTTCACCATCGGTAACAAGAACTGTTAAATTACTTGTAAAGCCCTCTGCTCTCAAAGAATCAATATTATAAGTTTTATAATAAGAATATACGAACTCTCCTGAAAATTCTTTAGTATCACTTATATCCATTATTTTGGCTTTTTCGGTAGCATATTGCAGATGAACTGCATCTTGAACTGCAGGCGGTGTAAATTCCTTATAACTGTTTTCTGGAAGAAATGCACAGCCGCATAGGCAAAAAATAAGGACAATACAAGGGATAAATACAATTCGTTTTAACATAATTAACTCCGTTAATAAATTTGTTGGTTATCTGCTTTATAAACCTGATAAAATTCAGGAACTTGATAGTTGATGATATTTGCGTGAACAAGCTGGCGTGTGCCTGAAAATACGGTGAGATTTTTAATAGTTACTTCACCATCTACGCAAAACAGCATCTTCGTATCGCTGACGTCTTTTGTAAGAGTTTTGCCGTTTGAAAATTCAAAGATGAATTTTGTTGGGCGCGTACGTATTTTTTCATAATCAGGTTTATCAATATCTTCAAAGCTTTCACATTCGAAGATTTCTTCACCGTTATCTTTGTATGCGTATATTGCACCGCAACGGCTGAAAAATACTGTTTCACCGTTAAAAGATGCACATATAAATCCATATGTATATTCATTTCCTACATCGGGAACTGTTTTTGATGCAATAAGCTTTAATCCGTTATCCTCTATTAAAAACTGATAAACCTTATCCGTTATTATAATGGGTGTATTTTTTTCAGTAAGCGTTGCAAAAACATAATAATAACGCTCACTTTTTAACGTATCAATAATGCCTACGTTACAGGCGGAAGTTAAATTTTCTTTTGCCCAATAATCTTCTGCTACTTGAAGAAAAGATGCAATATTGCTTTCATATTCACAATATGTTGAATAGGTAGGCATAGGCGTAGGTGCAAAGGTTTGCCTTGGTATAAGCGTTCTTTCTGCCTGCATAGTAGGTGTTGTGCTTGTTTTAGAAGATACAGCATTATTGCAGGCACAACTAAATACAAGCAAAAATAAAAGTAAAGTGCAAATCAGTTTTTTCATTTATTCCACCCCGCAGGAAATAACACTTGAACAGGCATTTCGATAAATTCTTCACCGGGATTAAGCTCTATTCCCAATGAAGTGTTTTTACCGCAATAACCTCGCGCATAGAGATATTTAGTTTCATTATTTATGTGATAACTGGTTGTTGCCGATAATACGTTATCAATTCGATATTTATTTCCGTTTAAATCGGAAGTATAAATTGAATTATCGTTGTAAATAACCATACCGCCAATTGTTTTTACCTTTGAATCCGTTTTGATTGCCTCGTCAATGCTTTTGTATTTGTAAAGCGTTCCGTCAGTTTTTAAGAATTCAGAACCATTAAATTCTTTAACGTCTTTTTCAAAAAGTGAACCTTGACCGTTTCTGTTATAATGCCATAATTCACCGTTTTTATAAAGCACGCTGATAAAGTTTTTGTTATCTATCCATAAGTTATAAGCATTTAAAATTTCAGATTTTGTTTTGAAAGTAGCCTCAAGTTTTGTTGAAGGGCCTGTTACGTCATCAGATGGTGATGGCACAAATAAAGTGCCGTCAAATTTTTCAACAAGAAGACCGTTTTGTATGTTACCGTAAAGTGATTTTACGTTGTCTTCTATTTTAACGGGCAATGCAGAATCTTCACGAGTTCCGTTATATAAATTTCCCAACCAATTATAGCCCCAGGAATATAATTCTCCGTTTTCTTTTAAGGCATACATAACGCCTCCGCTAAAGTATCTGATGTTTTCAAGAGGGGAAAGATTCTGTCTTTCGCTTTCAACGGAATTGGAAGGAGGATAGTTTGAAGAAACGCCATTGGAATAACCGGAAATTTGTGAAATTCCGCTTAATATTTTTTTAGGTGTGGCTCTGTCATAAGTTGTGCCGTCACCTAAAATTCCTGCAACTGTATTTGCACCAAAAGAGTAAAGGTCGCCGTTCTTTAAAAGCACAAAGGTAGATAATCCAAGATTAACAATGTCCTTAACGTTGTTTTTTAAATCAATCCCCTCAAATTCAAGTTTTTGAGGAAGTTCTATTAAAGCAAGGTCATTGCGCTCTACTTCTTTTTCTATTTGTGTGTATTTGCCTTCTATCGGGTCTGATTCAATTTCATAAATAATATCTGTAATTTTATTGCCGGGCTTATAGAACAGTCCCCAATACCAGATAGAGCCATCTTCAAGAAGCACAAACGTACTATTTGAGAAGGGATTAGAACTACAATCAAATATTTTTTCAACTTTAG
>JAZOMK010000183.1:0-3897 GCA_045653985.1 Clostridia bacterium
AAATGGTGGAAACGTTGTTTCATTATCTAAACTTTTAGGACATTCAAGCTTAGATATTACGCAAGGTTATATAAACTTATTAGTTAGTGATATTGCAAAACAAGTAGAAGAAATAAATGTACTTGATAAATTTAGTGAGAGAAGGCATATTACTTTATCTAAAAATTAAAAACAATATCTAATTAGTTATGGTATAATATTGAAAAGGGGAGAAGTATATGGATATTATCTCATTAGATAGATTTTTAGATGCTCAACAGAAGATGTATGAGATAGCACTAAAAGAAATAAGGAATGGCAAAAAACAATCTCATTGGATGTGGTATATCTTTCCACAGCTACGTGGCCTTGGTAGAAGTGATATGGCGTACGTTTATGGCATTAAGGATTTGAATGAAGCAAAGTCTTATCTTGCACATCCGGTGCTTTCTATGAGGCTTTATGAGCTTTGTGGCGCGCTTCAGGAGCATAAAGACAAGAGTGCTTGCGATATCTTTGGAGATATTGATGAAATGAAATTTAAATCATCAATGACATTGTTTGCGCTTGCAAGTGAAAGTAATTCAATATTTCATCAAGTGCTTGACTGTTTTTATAATGGAGAGATGGATGAGGCTATTTTAAAACTTATTAAATAATTAATTTGATTTAATTAGCAGGGAGGAAAAAGTAAATGGATGATACATATGTTAGTTTTCGCAAAAAACAAAATATAAGACCAATAACTTTTGCTAAAAAAGCAGAATATTATTTTGATTTGCAAAACATTGAAGATAGCTGGTCCGGACGTATGGATACAAATATTTGCAATACATTTATTATAGAAGCTGAACAACAGTTAATAAACGCGATTGAGCTGTTTGAACTGGGTTATTTTGATTGTGCTTATTATTCTTTGCGTTCTGCAATAGATATGTCGACAACAATGGTATTTTTATCTGATATGCCAGAGGATGAAAGGGAAAAGTATTTTAATGCGTGGAAATCAACTCAGAATTTTCCTTTGCAAAGTACAATGAAGCAACAATTATCTAAATACGGGGATGTTTTTGTTGATATGTTAGAAAAAATGCCGGATTTTTTCGATTCGGCAAAAGAATTAAATACAAAGATAAATAAATACGTTCACAAACAAGGACTACAACATTTTTACGTTGCACGTAATCATCCAGTTAACTGGGATAAATCTCAAGAAGCATTTAAAAAGGTATTTGAAGAGTATCTCGAAAAAAGCATAGGGGTTGTCGCTGTAATGAGACTAGCTATAGATCCTTTTCCAATCTTGCTTATGGATGAAGAAATATTATATCGATGCTTTAATTCTATGACAAATCCATATAGTGAAGAATTTGTGAAAAAATATATAGGATATAAAACGATAGAACAATATAAACAAACGGGAACATATACGGCTATGTATGATTATTTAATAAATAATGAGAAAAAAGATGTTGCCGTCTTTGATGTTATGAAATATCAATTTATTGATACAAAAAGTTTTGATAAAATTTTTGAACAGTTTGATTTATTATCACAAGAAGATGTAATATGTGTATTGTTGGCGCACGCTTGTGAAAAGGTTGTAAAAGTTTATTGTTGTGGTGGTTTTATAATGTATTTTACAGACAAAAATACACAAAGGACAGCACATTCATGGTGTGGTGAAGATTTTAAAAGATTTGCAGAATCTGAAATACCAATGAATCACCAATATGATGAAGCTTATATTTCTGTTTTTACGTTTGTTGATGAAAAATACTATATTGAACATAATGAAAAATTAGATATAACTGAATTTGAGCAAATATTTAATTCCGTAGTTAATCAAATTGAGAAAATAAAGAATTTATAAAATAATTTGCAATAGAGATTAAGCCACTTTGAAATTGTGGATCAAAAGTAATATCCCGCGTTTTTGCGCGGGATATTTTGTATGCACAGTAATTAAATAATAGTCAATGTTTTCCTTTAATAGCAATGCTTCCTTTTTCCTTAACTTCAAAGGTAACCATATTTGAGATTTCTGCTTTTTCAAGAATGTGCTTTGGTATTTGGAGTCGGCCGTATTTATCAATAACGGAATATTCATCGTGGGTTTGGTGGATGTGGTTGCCTTCACGGGTGCGCATAAGCTCTGAGGAGGTTTTACCGTCACGGATATACACAACTCTGTCAACCATACTTGAAAGGTGTGTATCGTGGGTAACGATAACGATGGTTTTATTATATTCGGCATTGATTTTTCTGAAAAGCCTCATTAGTTCATCGCAGGTTGCAGTATCAACGCTTCCTGTTGGTTCGTCAGCAAGAATAATGCTTGGGTCGTTTGCAAGTGCAACGGCTATTGCAACACGCTGTTGCTCGCCGCCTGAAAGTTCAAAAAGAGTGTTTTGGATTCTGTGCTCAAGCCCTACTGTTTTTAAAAGCTCCATAGCATGCGCTTTATCAGTTTTTCCGATTATTCTCATTGGTGCAAGAACATTCTCAAATGCGGAAAGATGGGGAATAAGATTACGTGCATTGTTTTGCCAAACAAAGCCTATTTTATTTGTACGAAAATCGTTGATTTGTTGAAAAGTCATTTTTAAAGCGTCTGTTCCGTCAATAAAAAGCGAACCTGCATCTGCTTTTTCAAGACAACCTATAATGTTCAACAGCGTGCTTTTACCGCTACCGCTTGCACCCATAACTGCAAGCATTTCACCTTTTTTTACGTGTAAATCAAGCCCCTGAAGTGCAAGAGTTTTGCTTTCGCCGCTTTTATATATTTTAACTATGTTTTCGCATAAAATCATACTAAAATACCGTCTTCAATTTTGAAAATTTTATCTGCAAAAGAAAGGATTTCGTTATCGTGTGTTGTCATAACGATAGTGATTTCCTTGCTTAATTTACGGAAAATTTGTGCAACGTTTTGTGCTGAAGCAAAATCAAGCTGAGCGGTAGGCTCATCAGCAAAGATAATTTTAGGCTTGTTTATAATCGCTCTGATAATAGCAATACGTTGTTGCTCACCACCTGAAAGCTCAGTTATACTGCGGTTTTCTTTGCCCGCAAGTCCAAATTCTTCAAATAAATTAAGTATTAATTTGCGGTCCTCAGCTTTGCTTACAAGTTTTTGCATTAAAGCAACGTTCTCGTAAGCATTAAACTGTGAAAGAAGCGCCACAGATTGAAATACAAAGCCAATGTTTTCTCTGCGGAAACGGTCTGAACTTCTTTTGCTTAAATGTGTAATGTCTGTTTCGTTAATAACAACTCTTCCGCTGGTAACGCTATCTAAACCTGATAAAACGTTCATAAGCGTTGTTTTTCCTGAACCTGACCTACCTGAAATAATATTAAGGCCGCCTTTGATTTCAAGGCTTATTCCTTTTAAAACTTCTGTGGGTTTGGGAAATAAAAATTCTTTTTTTATATCAATGGCTTCAATCATATTATTCCTCACTTAATTTTATTGCATTTGCAGGCTGAAGCTTTTTGATAAAAGAAATGGTTATAATACTGATTATTGCGTATAACAATAAAATTAAAGTATAAATTTTAAGGTAGTCGTTATTATTAAATGCAATTTGTATGCTTGGTATTTGTGCTTCAAGGGAGAATGCAGTACTTAAAACGGGTACAAACATAATGCTTGTAACATAGCCTAAAACAATGGCAAACAAAATAGGAATAACTCCTGTTAAAATATGCTCAAAAACAAGCATAAAAGTTATTTCTTTTTCTTCCATTCCTATTGCACGAAGTGTTGCAAACTGAAGTGTATTACTTTTTAATGAAAGAATGTTAAAAATTACAAAGCCTAAAAACAAAATAACAAAAATTGCAATAAAGTTAAAGGTTAAAATGCCTCCCGTTGCCTGCAAGGTAGCTTCATAACGGACACTATCTAAA
>JAZOMK010000184.1:0-3719 GCA_045653985.1 Clostridia bacterium
CTTATGAGTGATTTTGAAACCGTAAAGGATAAATATGATGCAATAATCTTCCTTGTGCCTGCACGCACCGAGCTTGTTGATAAATGTGAAAGTCAGGTTCAAGGCTTCCTTGAAATAAACGAAACAAATTATGATATTTCAACTGATACTTTAAGAGAGTTCTGTAAAAATAGAGGAGTTATGCCGTATTTTAACGAGGATGCAGTTGTTTATGAAAACGAAAGTTATTTCTTCCTGCATACCTGCGTTGAGGGCGAATATACTTTCCCTGAAAATTTAATTGATGCTTTTACAAAAGAAAAGGTAACTTCACTTAAACTTGAAAAAGGCAAAAGTGTGTTGCTTGAAAAAGTTTAAAATAAAAATGCGCAAGAAGAAAATTTCCTCTTGCGCTTTCTTTTTAATTACAGCAATATTCAAATGATTGGCAATCGGTACACTCACAAAGTGTAGGGTTGGCTTCGTGGGTACCAACGTTAATGTGGCTTAAAGTGCAGTGGTCAGAACATTTTGAATGATGCTTGCACGTTTGTATTGTACATGAAATAGCTTCGTTTCGTTTCATAAAAAATCCTCCTTAAAAGTCTCAAAAATAGTATGTGAAAGTGATTATTTTTTATGCGAAAAAATTTTTTGAAAAAAATTGCAAAAAGTGCTTTACAAATTTTTATAGTTGTGTTATTATAACAGCGTTCTCAGGAAATGCGGTAGTAACTCAGCTGGTAGAGTGCCACCTTGCCAAGGTGGATGTCGCGAGTTCGAATCTCGTCTATCGCTCCATTTTTTTTGCGGGTTATTAGCTCAGCTGGCAGAGCACCTGACTCTTAATCAGGGTGTCCGGGGTTCGAACCCCCGATGACCCACCAAACCGACTAACAAAAGTTAGCCGGTTTTTTTATTTTTCTTCTTGAAATTCATAAGGTTTTATGATACAATATTAAAAACTATATTTTAGGATGGATTTCTATGGCTAAGGAGTTTTCTGCGGCAGACGTTTTTAACAACCCTATTGAGGATGAGTACAAAGCTGAACCTATAGTTGTTAATGATTCTGCTGAAGTTGAAAAAATTGATAATAAAGAAAATCTTACTGTAAATGAGCAGGAAGATTATGCTTTCCTTTTTGATGAAGCTGATGATGAAGAGGTTATTAAAGAAAAGAAAAAGATTTCTGTTGATTTTAAACAGCTTATATCAAAATTATCCAAAATTAAAAAGCCTGATTTTTCTTTTGTAAAAGGTCTTATCAAGGCTGAAGAGGTTACTGAAAAAACTGAGCGCATACCGGTTGGTAAGAAGAAGTTTATCTTTATGACGGTTATGGTGCTTCTTACCGTTCTTATTTTTGCAATGTTCGGTAACTTTATGTATAGGCAATATTCCCTTATTATTCCAAGCCATGACGATTACGGCTATGCTACTTTAAGCTACGTTTATTGGGAAGAGGGAATGTGGGGACAAGATTTTTCAATGGATCAGCTTGTCCATTATCTTACACAGCACTATAATAAATGGGGCGGAAGAATTTTAAGCTTCGGGCAATCTATTTTACTGTTGCGTGAAGGGCTTGATGTTGCACAAGGCTTCCATGCCGTTACGTTATTTTTAACATTCTTGCTTGCATTCTTGTTTGCGCAAAACGGCAAAAAGACTAAGCTTTTACCACTTTCGGCAATATTTACCTGCGCCATGTTCGGCATGATAGGTAAAGATATTTCAATAAGCGGCTTCTATTGGTATTGCGCGGCGATTTTATATACTGTGCCGGTCTTATACGTGTTTATAGGTGCGTGGCTATTGTATATAATGATGCTTGATAAGCGCGAAAAAACCATATCTGTTTCAAAATTGATGATTCTGCCCTTTGCAACGGTGCTGTTCTTCTATGCAGGCTGGTCGATGGAGCAGGTAGGCATTTTTGCAGTTGTTGTCTCTGCGGCAATGCTTATTTATGCTTGCTTTAAGCGCAGAAATCCCTTTGTACTGGTTTATGGTGTGCCACCATTTCTTTCTTCGGTGATTGGTTGCCATATCCTTATAAACGCAATAGGTAATAATTCAAGACAGCGAAGCCATGCTGATTATTATAATTTGCCCTTCTCTGAGCAGATTCTTACAAGCGGTGATACCATCGCCAAAACGCTTTTCAGGGCAGGCAATATTTTAACTGTAATTTTAATTGCGCTTCTTGCAATTTCTGCCGCTATCTTTATTTTAAGAAAGAAAAGAAATATTTTTACATATTCGCTTCTTGGGTTGAATGCTGTTCTTGCCGCATACTCATTGGCGGTAAGCGCAAATAATATACAAAGCACTCAGGTTTCAACGTGCTTGTGGATATATCTTGTTGTTATGGCGGCAACGGTATCTATTTGGCTGTTTTCATCAAAACGAAAGCAAGATTACTTAATTTGGGCGTTGTTCTTTGGCTCTCTTGCATCACAAGGCGCGTGCCTTATTGCGCCGATTTTCCCTGACAGATGCCTTATGATGTTTGTTTTAACTCTTGCGGTTGTTGGAACACGTGCCTTTAATGAGTATCTTTCTATCTTTGAAACTTTTGATAAGAAAAAGGCATTGGCAAGTGCTTTAAGCGTTACCTTTGCATTTTCTATGATGGGTACTATGGGCGCAAGTCAGGTGTATAACGGCTTTGTTTCAAATGACCGTGTACAGCAATACAACACAAAGATGCTTGAAATTACGGGCAAGCTTTATGATGAATTTGATATATCTTGCGCTGAAATTCCTTTAATGAAACTTCAGGATGAAACTTATACAGGTTCAACCATGCCTTACGGCAGAGATTTAATAAAGGATTGGATGAAAATATATTATAAACTTCCTGATAATCTTCAGTATGACGATTTTGCTTATGAAGAATATAACGAAAACCGTCTTAGTGAGCTTGAAGGACTTTTAAAAGAAAAGGAAAATAAATATAACGAACTTAAAAATAATGCTTGACGATTTTTCTAAGTTGTTGTATAATTACCCAAGTAAATAAGGGAACGCAATGTTCCCTTCATATAGGGGAGTGGCTCAACGGTAGAGTAGCGGTCTCCAAAACCGTAGGTTGCGTGTTCGAATCGCGTCTCCCCTGCCAAAAAAGAAGTAACTTTTGTCTACCAAAAGTTACTTCTTTTTTTATCCAAGCCGCAGGCTTGGTATATCATCACCGCACGAAGTGCGGTGCATATCATCAGCCCTACGGGCTGTATATCATCACGCTTTAGCGTGTATCCTCCTGTGACTTGATGAGATGCAACACTGCGTGTTGGGGAGATACAATGCTCGCATTGGTGATATGCAACGGCAAGCCGTTGATTTATTGCAAATATATCATTGAAAATTCTAATGGAATATGCTATAATATTATAAAAATAAAAAGGAAAACTGATATGGTAAACATCGGTAATGATTGGGATAGTTATCTTGCGGGCGAATTTGATAAAGAGTATTATCTTGCCCTGCGTGAATTTTTAAAAAAAGAATATTTTTCAAGAACCATTTACCCCAATATGCACGATATTTTTAATGCCCTCAAGTATACGCCTTTAAAGGATGTGCGTGTGGTAATTCTGGGGCAGGACCCTTATCATGGGCCTAACCAGGCACATGGGTTGTGCTTTTCGGTTAAAAAAGGTGTTGAACCGCCACCGTCCCTTAAAAATATTTATAAAGAAATGAAGGAAGATTTAGGCATAATTCAGCCAACA
>JAZOMK010000185.1:0-2998 GCA_045653985.1 Clostridia bacterium
GCCATCCCAGAAGCAAGGAACAATCATTTTTTCTTTACCTAAAGTAAAAACAACGTCAACGTCAACATCCTCAAAGGGATTATTATAGTTTTTTGCACTTTCAAAGGTAAGCTCGTCAGCAACCCATGTTTCAGCTGTCATAAATTACCTCACTTTTTTTCAACAAGCAATACCATATCCAATTTTTCAGGTCTGTTACCGATGCGATAAATTCTGTGTGCATCAGGCCAGAATGAACGTTTTTCGGAATATTCGCCTGTGCGGGGGTTAAACCACTGATAAGTATACTCACACTTATCAAGATTTTTAAGTGCGCCCGTTTCAAAGCCATCATTGTAGAAGTACAATACAATAGTCTTTCTTTCATCAGATGCAATGGAATAGTAAGTTTCCTTTTCAGGAGTGAAATATGCAGGTGAATCAAAGCGAGGAATCAGCTTCCACCACTCTAACTTCTCAAAGAAATCACGCATATATTTTAAATGTTTAACTGTTTCATACTCGATGGAAACTGACCAGGGCGTTTGCTTATCTTCAGGCTTTACAATGTCTCTGCCGTCGTTGGTTTCTCTGTCAATATCGTAAGTACTTTTATAAAGCCAGATATCAATAGCACCGTAGCCGTAGCCGTAAAGACCGTTTAAATATGCCGTCCAGCCTTCACTTCTTGCGCCAAAGCTCATTGTCCACAAGCCTTCGTAACGTGATTCGTAAAGAATTAAAACCTTATCTTGACCATTAAGCCAGCCATCTTTTGCAAAGGTAAAATCAAGGGGACTATTAAGGCTATTGCCCCACTGATACCCCCACCATGAATGGCCTTCAACATCGCGAAAAGATGATTTTGAAGGCGCTGCACCATCAATTTCAGGATTGGAATCTATATTAAAATATTCCATATGTGCAGTTAAAGGCTGTTTGTGTTGGTCGCCCTTATAAAGACCTTTTGCTATATCCTTAAAGGGGTTATCTTCTTTTTGGAATGCCCTTTGGTCGCCACGTGTATAATAGAAGTCGTTGTCAACTTCCTGCCCTAAAGTCCAAAGGCAAGGATAGGCTGAATAACGTGCCGCCCAATATCTGCCTAAACGTTCAAGATATTTTTTATCCTGCCAACGGTTAAGCGTAATCAACGTGCTGGGAAACAACAGCTGTGCGTTTGCATGCACAAAGCCTTTATCGGCAATGTATTTAAAACGTCTGTCAAGATCCCTAAAGCCTTCAATATCGCTTTCAAACAAGCCATCAGAAAGATTATACTTTGCATTAAGAGGCTCACTTTGATAAACGTTAAAGCCTTGCTCTTTTCGTCTGTCAACAATATATTTAAAGTGGGAATCGCACTTTATATCCCCTGCGTGTTCGCCCGCTTCGTCAAATTCTTCATCACAGAAATTCCAATGGGTATCGCCCAAGTAGAAGAAAGGTGTGCCGTCAGCATACATAAAATAGCGCACGTGAGGTTCAGTTTTAATAAAACCGCGCTTGTAGATTTCAAGGTCGCCATCGTACTTAACACATTCAACTTCGCCTGAGCCTACAAGACCTGTATTTTCTTTGTCGGTACACTTTGTTACGTACTTCCATACGCCAACTTTAGGAAGCGAAAAGCGAACTTTCCAAACATCACCGCCATCCCAGAAGGCGGGAACAACCATTTTATTTTTGCCTAAAGTGAACGTTACTTCTAAATCAACATCCTCAAAAGGGTTATTATAAGTTTTGGCGCTTTTAAATTCGATTTCTTCAGCAATCCATGTTTTAACCGTCATTTTTTAAGTCCTCCAACTTTTTTAACAAGCAATACCATATCCAATTTTTCAGGTTTATTGCTTAAACGGTAGCATCTGTGGCTGTCGCCATAGAACGAATGTTCTTCAGAATATTCACCGGTTCTTGGGTTAAACCATTGATAGGTATATTCTGAGTTATCAAGATTTTTGATTGTACCTGTTTCAAAGCCAATGTTAAAGAAATAAATTACCATTGTATTTCTTTCATCACTTGCAAAGGAATAGTAATTCTCTTTTTCGGGCGTAAAATATGCAGGTGAATCAAAGCGAGGAATCAGCTTCCACCACTCTAAATTTTCAAAGAAATCACGCATATATTTTAAATGCTTTACAGTTTCATACTCAACTGAAATTGACCAAGGCGTCTGCTTATCTTCAGGTGTAACAATATCAACGCCATCGTTGGTTTCTCTATGAATATCATAAGTACTTTTATAAAGCCAAATATCAATGGCACCGTAGCCGTAACCGTAAAGACCGTTTAAATATGCAAGCCAACCTTCACTTCTTGCGCCAAGGCTTTTTGTCCACAAGCCTTCATAACGTGATTCGTAAAGAATAGAAACCTTGCCTTGTCCGTTAAGCCAGCCATCCTTACCAAAGCTGAAATCAATGGGTCTATCAACGCCTCTTGACCATTGATAGCCCCACCACGTATGACCTTCAACCTCGCGGAATGCTGATTTTGAAGGTGAAGTGCCGTCAACACCGGGATCAGAATTAGCGTTAAAATACTCCATATGTGCAGTTAAAGGTTGTTTATGTTGGTCGCCCTTATAAAGACCTTTTGCTATATCCTTAAAGGGGTTATCTTCCTTTTCAAAAACCTTTTGATCTCCACGGGTAAAGTAGAAGTCGTTGTCAACTTCCTGCCCTAAAGTCCAAAGGCAGGGATAGGCTGAATAACGTGCCGCCCAATATCTGCCTAAGCGCTCAAGATACTTTTTATCCTTCCAGCGTTTAAGATAAATTAACATTCTTGGGAATTTAAGCTGTGCATTTGCATGAACAAAGCCTTTATCGGCAATGTATTTAAAACGTCTGTCAATATCTTTAAAACATTCAATATCGCTTTCAAATAAACCTTCGGAAAGATCATACTTTGCGCTGATAGGTTCACTTTGATAAACGTTAAAGCCTTGCTCTTTGCGCCTATCAACAATATATTTAAAGTGGGAATCAAAGTCGGAGGCCAAGCGGTCTTA
>JAZOMK010000186.1:0-2558 GCA_045653985.1 Clostridia bacterium
GCATATGGACACCGCCCATGCTGTTGGCTCATTTGGCTCTCCTGCTGTAAAGCTTGATGAAAAGAATATTTACGGTCCGGGAGTTATGGATTGTAAAGGCGGTGTTGTTGCCGCAGTTATGGCAATGAAGGCGCTTAAAGAGCATAATTTTTCTGCACGTCCCATTCGCTTATTGTTACAAAGCGATGAGGAAAACGTAAGCGCGTACAGCAATAAAGCGACCATAAATTATATTTGTAAAAAAGCATCCGATTCTATTGCGTTTTTAAATTGCGAAAGTACAAGAAAAAATACGGCAGTTTTGTGGCGTAAAGGTTGTTTAAGATATATGGTTAAAGTAACGGGAAAATCTATTCATGGTTCACGCTGTGCTGAGGGTGGCGTAAGTGCTATTCAAGAAGCCGCATACAAAATTATTAAACTTGAAGAATATCCCAAAGAGGTTGATGGTCTTAGCTTTAACTGCGGAATAATTAAAGGCGGAACGCTTGCAAATACTGTCCCTGATATTTGTTGCTTTAATGCTGAAATCCGTTATGGCACTCAAGCAGAACTTGAGAAAGGACAAAAGATTTTTGAGGAAATTTTAAATAAAACGTATCTTGAAGGCACAACAACCGCATGGGAGGTTGAATCATATTGCCCTGCAATGGAAAAGTCTGAAAAGAACTTTAAATTGCTTGATAAAATAAATGAAATTTATGAAAAATGTGATATGCCTACGTTGACTTCTCGCCAGAGTTTAGGCGGTTCTGATGCCGCTGCTGTTACAGTTGCCGGCATACCTTGTGTAGATTCAATCGGTGTTGCAGGTGATTTTATCCATACACCCAATGAATATGCTACTTTAGAATCCTTACCGCAAGCCGCAAAAAGAATTGCAGCGGTTTGCTTGTATATTTAAAATAAAAGAATATTTATTAGAGGGTAGCACAATAGGCTGTGGCTTATGTGAAATGGCTTTTTTGTTGGTAAAATAATATTATAAAGGTTAAAATAGTAATATAAAACGTTAATATTTTTTCTTGCGTAATGTGGCTAACTAATTTATAATTATCGTAAATAAAATGAGGTACTAATATGTTTGAGTTTATTAAAAATTATCCTGCAGTTTATGCAGTAGGTGATGAATATCAAATAACTATCATGGCAAAATGTGAGTTGCTTGCATCGGTTATTGTTGATGGCAAAAGATATTTTGATGCTTCTAATGGTATTTTGCGTTCAGGCAATCATATTCATAAGGTTTTAGTACCTATGGAAGCGCTTGATAACAGCAAAAAATATACCTTGGTGTTAAGAAAGGTTAATGCACGTTTAGCCTATTATACAAAATGCGAGGACGAAGTTTTCTTTGATTTTGAATTTTCGCCCATTGGTGATGGCGAAATAAATATTTACCATATATGTGATTGCCACGGTAAATCGGAAACACCAATAAAAGCGGCGGAATATATGAAAGATATGAACCTGCTTGTTTTAAATGGTGATATGCCAAATGATGTAAATACTCCTGAAGAATTTGATATCATTCATAACGTTGCAGGCTCGGTTACAAAAGGAAAAATACCCGTTGTTTGTGCGCGCGGTAATCACGATAACCGCGGTAAATGCGCTGAAAATGCTGATATTTATATGCCTTCACAAAATGGCAATTTGTTCTTTTCGTTCAGGGTAGGTTCTCTTTGGGGTATTGTGCTTGATAGGGGCGAAGACAGACCTGATGACTTCCCAATGTATGGTAATATTGCTTGCTTTACGCAGTATCGCCATAAGCAAACGGCATATTTAGAGAAAATTGTTGAATCAGGCGAATATAAAAAAGAGGGCATAACAAAGCGTATTGTTGTATGCCATACTCCTTTTATGTATGCTTATGATGCGCCTTTTGATGTTGACAGCGACGTTAATATGCGTTGGTGCGAACTTTTAAGAGAGGTTAAACCTCAGTTTATGCTTTCGGGACATCATCACACCACCGAAGTTATTTATCCTGGACATAAACACGATAAATTCGGTCAGCCTTGTCCCATAATATTTGGCTCAAACCCTTGTATGAAACTTGAAAATGAAGATAAATTTATCGGTTGCGGTATTAAGTTTGGCGATGAAATAGAAATTACCTTTAACGATAATAACCATGAAATCACAGGTAGAGAAAAGTTAAACAGGGGATAATATGAAAAATAAAACCATAGAAATTAAAAAAGATGGCATATATCTTGAAGATATAATAAAGTTATCTGTGATAAAATCCGTCCGCATTTACATACTAACGGCGGTCCGATTATCCTTGTAGGTCTTGAAAATGAGTATGGTTCTTTTGGTGAAGACCACGAATATCTCCGTTTACTTATGGAGTTTTATCGCAATGAGGGGATTGATGTTCCGCTTGTTTCAGCCAATGGTGTTGATCCGTTCAAATATAAAAAAGGCAAATACTCCTGTGTTTTATAAAGGCGCTTTTGATGCCAAAAAAGATATTGATACCTTTATTGATACTAAAAATCTTCATAAAGGCGTTATATGGATAAATGGTGTAAATCTTGGCCGTTTTT
>JAZOMK010000187.1:0-6763 GCA_045653985.1 Clostridia bacterium
TTATGCTTGCTGCAAACAACATTTTGAAGCCTGCTGACGGCAGACCTGTAGTAGTACCTACACAGGATATGATTATCGGTTCATACTATCTTACTATTGTAAATGACGATAAATCAATGCTTAGCCGCACCTTCTCATCACCTGATGAGGCAGTGCTTGCATATGAAATGGGCAATCTTCCCTTACAGTCAATGACAAACGTACGTATGTCAAAAACTGATGAGGATGGCAAGGTGCGCACAAAGATTATTCAGACCACCGTTGGTAAGATTATCTTTAACCGCGCAGTACCCCAGAACATCGGCTTCGTTGACAGAAACGATCCCGAACATGAATTTGACCTTGAAATCGGCTTCCTTATTGATAAGAAGTCATTAAACAAGGTTGTATATCAGTGCTATAGTGTTCATGGCGAAGCTATTACTGCAGAAATGCTTGATGCTATCAAGGCTCAGGGCTTCAAATATGCAACACGTGGTGCTATCACCGTTGGCGTTAAGGACGCAGTTATTCCTAAAAACAAAAAGGAAATCCTTGAAAAAGCTGACGCTAAGGTTGCAAAAATCAACGATATGGCAAAACGCGGTTTCTATTCTGAAGAAGAAAGATATCGTGCAGTTATTGATACATGGCGTATCGCTAAGGATGACGTTACAGTTGAACTTATGAATGGTCTTGATAAGTTTAACCCCATCAACATGATGGCTGTATCAGGTGCTCGTGGTAACAAATCACAGATCACACAGCTTGCAGGTATGCGTGGCTTGATGGCTGACCCCTCAGGTAGAACCATCGAAATCCCCGTTAAGGCAAACTTCCGTGAAGGTCTTACAATTATTGACTTCTTCATGTCATCACACGGAACACGTAAAGGTCTTGCCGATACCGCTCTTAGAACTGCTGACTCAGGTTATCTTACAAGAAGACTTGTTGACGTTTGTCAGGATGTTATCATCCGCGAGGACGATTGCCATGCAATTCCCTCAACAATCAATACACCTAACGGCGTTTACGTTGAAGATATTATCCACGAAGGTTCAGTTATTGAAACCGTTGCAGAACGTATCAAGAACAGAACTCTTGCAGAAGATATCCTTGATGACGACGGCAACGTTGTATTTACAGATGGTACTCTTGTTGATGATGAAATCGCCAAGAAGATTACCTCACCCAAAGAAAAGGGTGGCTTAGGCAGAACAAAGGTTATGATTCGTTCAATCTTTACCTGCCGTTGCGAGCATGGTGTTTGTGCTAAGTGTTACGGTGCTGACCTTTCAAATAATAAGTCAGTTGCTATCGGTGAAGCTGTTGGTATTATTGCTGCACAGTCAATCGGTGAACCCGGTACACAGCTTACCATGAGAACCTTCCATACCGGTGGTGTTGCAGGTACCGATATTACGCAGGGTCTTCCCCGTGTTGAAGAAATCTTCGAAGCACGTAAGCCTAAGGGACTTGCAATTCTTTCAGATATCGCAGGTAAGGTTGAAGTTACAACTGTACGCGGTAAAACCAGCGTAAGCGTTATCGCTTCCGATGGTGAAGAAAAGAACTATCCCCTTCCCTTCAACTCACATCTTGCAGTTGAAGAAGGCCAGATGGTTGAAGTTGGTCAGGAACTTACAAAGGGTTCAGTAAACCCCCACGATATGCTTCGTATTAAGGGTGTAGTTCCGCTTCAGGACTATATGCTTAAAGAAGTTCAGACCGTTTATAAGGTACAGGGCGTTGATATTGCTGATAAGCACATCGAACTTATCGTTCGCCAGATGCTTCGTAAAGTTCGTATTGAAGACGCAGGTGATACAGACCTTCTTCCCGGCGATGTTGTAGATATATTCAAGGTTGAAAAGGTAAACGAGGAAACTCGCCTTGCAGGTAAAATCCCCGCAACAAGCCGCAGAATCCTTCTTGGTATCACAAAGGCCGCACTTGCAACAGAATCATTCCTTTCAGCTGCATCATTCCAGGAAACAACATGTGTGCTTACTGATGCTGCTATTAAGGGCAAGAAAGACCCCTTACTTGGTCTTAAGGAATGTGTATGTATCGGTAAACTTATCCCTGCAGGTACAGGTGTTAAGCGTTATAAGGAAATCGATATTGAAGTTATCCGCAAAAATGCAGAAGCTGAATTAGCTGAAACCGTTGAGGATGAAGCATTAGAAGCTTAATAAAAAATAGAGAACCGATTGGAAAAATCGGTTCTTTTTTTCATATTTAATTAAATTTTTTGCAATATTTTCCATCTTTGGGTGAGTTTTGGCGTTTTCGGAAATTTTCCGATAAAAGAATCTTAAAAAAACGTTAAAAAAGTTTGACAAAGGGTTGCCAAATATGATATCATAATACTGTGTATAAATGCCCCCTATAGGGCAAAAACAAGAAAGGAAAGAAGCACTATGAAAAAACTTTTAAGTTTAGTTCTGGCACTTGCGATTTTAGCTTCATGTGTAAGCATGATTTCTATTTTTGCAGGCGAGAGCGCAAATGTAGCTGTAAAGCTTACTGCAAATAAAGATCTTAGCGGTTTGCAATACAATCGTGTAAAAGCAGGTTTTACGGCTAATGACGTGGTTAACGGTAAAATCACAAAAACATATAAGATTTTAAACCCCAATGACCATGCAATTCATGTAGCAGTAGAATATCAGGACGGCTGGACTACTCTTACAAAAATGAAAGGCACAGAGGTTAATGCAAAGAAGACTGTTAACATTCCTGCAAATTCTACCGCACCATTCTGTGTTGAAATTTATGTAAATGATGATAACACCGTAAGCTATGGTGCAAATCAGACCAAGGCTCAGCTTTCAAATATTTACCTTCGTGTTGACCTTGCAGCAGGCAGCTCCATGGCCGCAGGAGAATCATTCTACGTTCTTTGCGATGCTAATGATGCCGCACACGGTCTTGCAACCGGTGGTGACGCATTTACGATTTCAAGCGTAACAAGTGTACCTGCTATTGCAACTAAAGCAGTTGTAAACGGTGATGCTGAAAATGGCACAAAAGGTTGGGGTACTTTAAACGGCGGTGCTATTCAGAACGTTGCTGACCCTGATAATGCCAATAATAAAGTTATGTACTTTACACCTAACGGTGGCAAATGGGCAACACCTGCATTCAATATTGGCGCAGCAATGATCAATGATGCTGAATATGGCTACAACGGCGCAGGCGCAGTTGAATATAAATTAACATTCCGCGCAAAGGCTGAAGCAGGCAAGGGTGGCGCATTCTATTTTATGTATAACTCAGAAAACCACCTTGACAAGGCTCAGATCGCTGCAGTTGTTGGCGAGGATAAGGCTAAATCACCCAGCTTTGTAACTGTTTCTAAGCAGATTGTACTTACAGATTCTTGGCAGACTTTTGAAGTTAACTTTACTGTTTCAAAGGATTACCTTGACACATTAAAGGCACTTTATGAATCAGCCCATGAAAAATCAGGCGCTTCATATAACGTTATGTTCCGTCTTGATGGTTCTCCTTTATGCTATGCTAATAACGAATTCTTCAATTACTATATTGATGATATCAAGATCGAAAAGGCACAGAAGGATCCTGTAGGCGTTAAGTTTGAAATTACTGAAACCATTGAACAGGGCTATCCTATCTGGAGAAAAGATAACGTTGGCTTCACACAGGCAATGGCTGATGCTAACAACAACATCAACCTTTCATACGATATCTATAACACAAACACTTCAGACCTCGTACTTGAAATCTGGGTTCAGAAGGGTTGGAACCCCACTTTAATCGATACTAAAGTTACAATTCCCGCAGGTCAGAAAACAAACTTTGCTGCTGTAATTAAGACTGACGGTAACGGCAATGCTCTTAAAGCTGATGGTTCAGTTTTTGCTGCACTTTCAGAACTTTCTTTCCGTGTTGATATAAGGAATGAATCACTTAAAGATGCAGGCACAAGCTTTGTTATGGCAACAACAAACACAAATGACGTTGTTTATAACCTTGGTAATGCTATGATTATGAACGGTAATAACACAGGCAAAACACAGAAGTCTGTTGTTACTGAGCTTCCTGCAACCGTAACACCTACACCTTTAGCTGACAGAACCGTTGTAAACGGTAACGTTGAAAGTGGCAGAACCGCTTGGGGTATATTCTCATCAGGTACCGGCAGCGTAAATGTTGTTGAGCCCGGTGCTGATGGCACAGGTCACGCAGCTAAGTTTACTGCAACCGGCAAATACGATTCAATCGCTTTCGATTTAGGCCCTGCAATTATTCAGGAAGCTGATGAAGGCTACGTTGGTGGTGGCGCAGGTAAGTACGATGTTACCTTTAAGGCTAAGGCTGAAACAGGTAAGGGCGGTAACTTCCAGTTTATACTTAACTCACAGTTCCACGCATCTGCAAATTCTAGCGTTGTAATTAACGGTGTACAACAGCAGATCCCCGTAAACAGCTATATTACAGTAGGTACTCAGAAGCTTGACATGACTGATGAATGGCAGACATTCACAATTACTGTTAATGTAACAGAAGAGTTCCTTGAGACAGTTAAGATGCTTCATGATTCAAATAGTACAAGTGCAGATAGGGCATATCAGCTTATCCTTCGTCTTGATGGTTCAACAGGCGCATTTAAAGATAGTGAGTTCTTCTCATACTTCCTTGATGATGTTTCAATCGTTAAGCAGGCTGCTGCAACAGCAACACCTACAGCAACAGCAACAGCAACACCTACACCTCAGGTTCCTGTAGGTCTTAAGCTTGAAACATCAGAAGACCTTGGTACAACACTTAACTATTACTTCCTTTCAGCAGAAGGCGTATTTGAAGCAGATGCAAACGCTAACGGCTCAAGAGACGTAACATATACAATCTACAATACAAGCGATAAGGTTGTACACATCCAGTACTCAGTACAGTGCACCATTAACGGTGCTTGGGTTCAGATCAGCGGTGCAATAATCAATGGTGAAATCGCACCTAACTCAAGCAAGACGTTTACTTACACAGTTGAAAACATCGTAAATGGTGGCGTTACAAAGACATATAGCGGCAAGACAGAGATTATTCCTATCGAAAAGCTTATGGTACGCGTAAACTTCATTTTTGATGATGGCAACGTAGCAGGCAATGCAATTATCGTTGCTGCTGAAGATGGCGACATTATCTATAAGAATCATAAGTCAGTAAGAAAGATTACAACAGCAAAGGTTTATACACTTCCTGCAGGTTCAGCAACACCTACACCTACTGCAACAGCAACACCTACACCCACACCTGTTGTTACAGCAACACCTACACCTGTAGTAACACCTACACCTACACCCGCAGGCACAGCAGTTGGTGTTAAGTTAGAGGTTACTGAGGAAATGGCAGGCTATGCATACTGGCGTGTTGATCCCGCAGGCGTTACACAGGCTATGGCTGATGCTGACGGCAACATCATTGTAAAAACTGATTTCTATAACACAAATGATTATGAAATCATATTAAATGCACAGTTCCAGAAGGGCTGGTCAACAATTAAGATTAACGGTGAAGCACCTGACAAGTCAGTGGTAGTTCCTGCACAGTCAAAGAAAACCGTTACACTTACAATTCCTACTGACGGCAATGGCAACGTTGTTAACTCTGATGGTTCAGTAGTATGCACACTTGCACAGCTTTCATATCGTTTCCAGATTCAGAACAATTCCAATAAGCAGGTTGGCACAACATTCTACGTTGCAGGCAATGCATTTGCAACAAAGGTTGGCAATGCAGGTTACACATCAGGCGGTAAGGCAACCAAAACATTGGTTTATGAACTTCCTGAACTTGTAGAACCCACGCCCACACCTGTTCCCACACCTACACCTGTAGTTGATAAGGTTGTATCAAACGGCGACGTTGAAAACGGCCTTGAAAATTGGAGCGACTTTGCAGCTGTTCCCGGTGGCACACTTGAGGTTGTTCAACCCGGTGCTGACGGTACAGGTAATGCAATTAAGTTCACAGCAACAGGCAAATATCAGACAGTTGGTTTTGATTTAGGTCCTGCAATTATCAATGATCCTGCACACGGCTTTAATGGTGGCGGCGCAGGCACATATGTTATCGGCTTCTGGGTAAAGGCTGACGCAAACGAAACAAGCAGTAGTTTTGTATTTGCTCTTAACAGCCAGGCACACTATCAGAAGAATGCAGTTGTTGGTACTTATACCACAACAATGAATACTTACATTACCACTACTTCATTTAAGGCAACAACCGAATGGACGTATGTAGAACAGACAATTAATATTACAGAAGCATTCCTTGCAAACCTTAAAGGCATCTACGATGCAGGCAAGTCAAACGCATATAAGCTTATTCTTCGTCTTGATGGTTCAACAGGCGCATTCAAGGATAATCAGTTCTTCAGCTACTATGTTGACGATGTAACAATCGAAAGAGCAAAAGATCCTGAAGGTATAATTGTAACAACAAATGAAGTTCTTACAAGCGACCACTACTTAATTACAGGCTCAGGCGTTCTTGCGGCAGATCCTACCTTCACAGGTAAGAAGACTATCACTTATACCTTCTATAACACAAGTGATGTAAACATGAACGTTACACTTAGCATGCAGGCAGCACATAAGACATCAACAGGCTCAGCAACATGGGCAGACGTTGGTAAAGCTGCATCAGGCGTTGCAGCAGTAGGTAAGAAGGTAACACTTACCTATACAATGGACGTTGTTGATGGTATGGTTACAATTACCAATGGTGGCGTAACAACCAAGTATTCACTTGATAA
>JAZOMK010000188.1:0-2514 GCA_045653985.1 Clostridia bacterium
GATTGACCTTCACGCCCCTGATTTTTAAGTTTTTTCGCACTGCAAAAACAGCACGAAAAATCCTTAAAACTGCGGGTTGTGCGCGGTAAATTGTTCAGCCACGTACTGAGGTGTAGGCTTCTTAGCGATTGACCTTCACGCCCCTGATTTTTAAGTTTTTTCGCACTGCAAAAACAGCACGAAAAATCCTTAAAACTGCGGGTTGTGTGCAGCAAATCTTGTAACTGCATAATTAAAAGCACTTCGGACTTGAAGTGCTTTAATTTTACCCCAAAATTTTATTTGCAATATCCTTTATTTCCATGGCTGTTGAAACTAAATAGTCAGCATCATTTAGTTCTTCTTTACTGCCATAACCCCAAAGAACACCGATGGATGTAATGTTATTGTGCTTTGCACCTTCAATATCGTCGCTACGGTCGCCAACCATAATGGCCTTTGATGGCTCTTCTTTTAAAATTTGCTCAATCAAAATACCTTTGCCGGGGTATTTGCCGTGCATCTCAGCACCTGTAAGTGTGGTGAAGTATTTATCAATATTAAAATGTTGAAGAACGGTTTTAACCATATTTAATGGCTTTGCTGAGCATATGCGGACTTCGTAACCGCTTGAAGTAAGTTCTTTAAGCAGTCTTTCTATATCAGGGTAAAGATAATTTTCAAAAATACCCGTAACGGTATAATATTCGCGGTATACGTCAATTACGTGTTCGGCTTCTTCAAAGGAAAGGTTCCATAAACGCATTAAACTTTGCGCGAAGGGCGGGCCGATACATGAACGCTTTTCTTCAAGGGTAAGGGGGCGAAGTTGTAATTTTTCCTGCGCATAGGTGAGCCCATTCATAATACCTTGCCCAGAATCGGAAATTGTACCGTCTAAATCAAAAAATACTATCTTTCTCATAAAAATCTCCTTTAATTTTACTGTATTATACCATCAAAATACCCTAAAAACAACAGTTAAAAATATTTTTTCAAAAAAATTGTCAAAAGTGTTTGACAGTTTGGTGGTTTATTTGTTATAATTGCCACGTGAATATGAGAAATTACTCTCGTGTTATATCACACCGAGGGGAGGGATATAGATGTCAGAAATTCATGTTGGTGAAAATGAATCCTTGGAAAATGCTCTTAAGCGTTTTAAACGTAAGTGTGCTCGTGCTGGCGTTCTTGCCGAGGTTCGTAAGAGAGAGCATTATGAAAAGCCCAGTGTAAAGAGAAAGAAGAAGGCTGAGGCTGCAAGAAAGAGAAAGTACTAATTCTCTTTTAAATTTGATTTAAAGATAACCGATAGCATATGCTGTCGGTTATTTTTTTGTTCTTTTCCTCATAATTTTAGTATGAGGTGTTTTTTTGTGCGGAAAAATGAATTGATTTTAGAAAGCGGTCTTGCGCCTGAGGGCGTAGGAATTTTAAAAATTTCTATGTGGGATGATAATTTTATCATAATTGAAAACCATCACGGTATTGCAGATATGAAAAAAGAATGTGTGAAAATATTTTATAAAAAGCGCATTTTTGCAATTTTTGGTGAAAATTTGTCAATAAAAGAGTTGGATGGATATATTTTAAAGATAAAAGGTAAAATTTTTAAGACAGAGTATTTGACCTGAAAGGATAATTATGATAGAATTATTATACGGATATTTTTATTCATATGAACGTTTGCGTTTTACGGGACTTAAAATACAAGATATTTTAAACATTGCAAAAGAAAATAACGTTATAATCAAAAATGCGGTTCGTGTTGATTATGCAGTAATAGAAGCTGACGTTTATAAAAAGCACGTTAAGAAGCTAAAAAGTCTTTTGGATGAAAATAAGTATAAAGTTCAGACGATAAAAAAACAGGGCACTGCATACAAAGTTTCAGCCAGTAAAAAAAGAATATTTTTATGGATTCTGCTTCCTGTAATGACAATAGCTTTATACCTTTTGTTTTCAAGGACGTGGCAGGTAAAGGTAATTGGCGCTGAAGATGAAAGCATCAAAAATATTGCCATTGAAAACGGGATGCTTGATTGGCGTAGTAATGCAATAAACCGCATTGAAGATGTTGAAGAACTTATCCTAAAAAGTGATAATGAAATTTTATGGTGCAATATAAGTATAAATGGTACCGTTGTAGAAGTTTACGTTAAAAAGAACACTTTTTATAAAGCAGAAGAACCTGATAGCGGCAATATAGTTGCTGAAAAAGATTGCATCATACGCAATTTAATAGTAACAAGCGGTACGGCAAAAGTTAAAAACGGACAGAACGTATCAAAAGGACAGATGCTTATTGAAGCAACGCAAAAATTCGGGGAGGAATATTTCTCCGTAAAAGCAGAGGGCAGTGCTATTGCATCTGTATGGTATTATGCTTCAAAGGAAGTTTCTTTAGAAAAGGAAATTACTGAGGAAACGGGCAATTACATAGCATTTTATGAAATAAATCTTTTTGGCAAAAAAGTGCAGTCAAAAAACGCAAAAGCCTTTGAAAGCTATAGAGAAGTAAGAGAACAGACGGAA
>JAZOMK010000189.1:0-4187 GCA_045653985.1 Clostridia bacterium
ATGTTTTTTCTGCGTACATATCAAAAAAGCCTGATTTTAAAGACGGCACCCACGAAAAAGCATGGTTTGTCCGTGCAACGATAAACAGATGTAACGACTTTTTAAGAAAAAGAAAAGTGCGCGCTTACGTACCTCTTGACGAGGCTTTAGGCCTAAAAAAAGACGATGATAAAACTTTTATTGAAGTGGCTGAACTTTTACAAAAGCTATCTGATGATTACCGCGAAACGGTGATTCTCCATTATCTTGAAGGTTATACCCTTGAAGAAACTGCCGAAATTCTTGAAATTTCCCTTTCGGCTGCGAAAATGCGTATATCACGCGCCAAGGAAATTTTAAAGAAGGAGGATAATAATGTTTGACGAAAATCAAATAAGTGCTTATCATAATATAAAAGCACCTGAACGCATTTATAAGCGCCTTAATAAAAAGAAAAGCTACTCTTTTGCACTTATTGCGGCTTGCCTTGTGTGTGTTATTATGTTAGGCGTGTTTTTAAGACCTACCGAAGTATCGGTAAAAGTTGCAGGACAGGTAATTGAAAATTCTGTGATTATAAATGACGGCAGATTAAGAAGCATGGATATTGACGTTGCTTTTGAGCTTGACGTTAAGGCAAAAACAGAAGTAAGTGTTTCTAAAGGCAAACTTCTTTTTAATGAAACTGAACAAAATACGTTAATCTTTGAAGATGACGGCAATTTTGTTTGGCAAGTTAAAAGGGAAGACGTGCCTTGCGAAATAAGTATTTCTGATAAAAGCGGAGTAAAGAGTTTTACTCTTATATATGAAAACTCAAAATATATTTTAAGGAGAAATGAAAAATGAAAAAACTTATTGCATTAGTACTTACCCTTGCTATGGTTCTTGCATTCGTTGCTTGCAGCCAGAACGAAACTAAAGAAGAAACACCTCAGGGCGGCAGCCAGGGCGAAATCGTAACACCTGAAGCAACACCTGAAGCAACACCCGAAGCATCAGAAGATACTGAAGAAGATGCAACTACACCTGATGACGAAGCAACAACACCTGATACTGAAGCAACTGCTACAGTAGGCGCAACACTTTATGCTGATTTTAAGGCAAACACCACAGGTACTGCTGAAGAAATCGCAGGCAGAATTATCTCAAACCCCATCATCCAGTTTATGGGTGGCGCAATGCCTATTGAAGAAGGCTTCCTTTCAGGTTTTGATAACTTTGAAGTTAAAGGCTTTAAAGAAGGCGCAATGTTTGGTCCTATGATGGGTTCAATCGCATTTGTTGGCTATATCTTCATCCTTGAAGACGGTGCCGACGTTGAAGCTTTCAAGACAAGCTTAAAGGAAAATGCTAACCTCCGTTGGCAGATTTGCGTTCAGGCAGAAGAACTTATCGTTGAAAACGAAGGCAACGTAGTATTCTTCCTTATGTGCCCCACAACATTTGAAACACCTGACATGGGCATGGAAGATGATATCCCTGCACTTGATGATGAAATCCCTGCATTAGACGAACTTCCCGCTTATGATGGCGAAGCTGTTGAAATCGCATAATTAAAATTTATTTGCTGATCGGCACGGCTTATGCTGTGCCGATTTTTTTAAGGAGTTATTAAAATGTTATTTTCAGGAATACCATTTTTGTTCTATTTCTTGCCATGTGTACTGCTTTTATATTTTGCAGTACCAAGAAAATTTAAAAACCTTACACTTTTAGTATCAAGTCTTGTTTTCTACGCGTGGGGTGAACCTCGTCTTGTTATACTTATGATGATAACCGTATTTATCGGTTATATATTAGGTTTGTTGACGGAAAAATATCAAAAGTACAAAAAGCTGTTTGTTACCCTTGCGGCAATACTCAGCCTTGGCTTTTTAGGTTACTTTAAGTATGTTGATTTCTTTATTGAAAATATCAATGCTATAACGGGACTTTCCGTTCCTTTATTAAAAGTTGCATTGCCCATAGGCATAAGCTTTTATACCTTCCAGCTTTTAAGCTATAATATTGATGTTTACCGCGGAAGTGTACCTGCACAGAAGAATTTTATCGACCTTGCTTGCTATATTGCATTATTCCCGCAGCTTATTGCAGGACCTATTGTAAGATATTCCGATGTTGCGTATCAGTTAAAACATCGCCAGCATTCAATATCCAAGACTTCAGAGGGCGTAAGAAGATTTATTATTGGTTTAAGCAAGAAAGTTCTTATTGCCAACGTGCTTGGTGAAGTTTGCGAAGGCTTTAAAATGACAAGCGATCAAAGTGTATTGTTCTTCTGGATTTATGCTGTATCATATTCACTTCACATTTATTTTGACTTCTCAGGCTATAGTGATATGGCAATCGGCTTAGGTAAAATGTTCGGCTTTGACTTTTTGGAGAACTTCAACTATCCCTTTATTTCCAAAAGCGTTACCGAGTTTTGGCGCAGATGGCATATGTCGTTGGGCTCATGGTTCAGAGATTACGTGTACTTCCCATTAGGCGGTTCACGTGTTAAAAAGCCAAGAATGTTCTTTAACATTCTTGTTGTATGGATGCTTACGGGCTTCTGGCATGGTGCGGCTTGGAACTTTATTATCTGGGGACTTTATTTTGCGGTACTTCTTGTAGTTGAAAAGATGTTCTTTATGAACTTCCTTAAAGAATCAGTTGCGATAGGCAGAATTTACGTTGTGTTCGCAATTATGGTAAGCTTTGTAATATTTGACTCCGTTAATATGAGCCTTGCCTTTGAACGCATTGGCGGCTTGTTTGGTGCAGGCGGACATCCCCTTGTATCCGATGAAGCAATATTCTATCTTAAAAACTACGGTGTTATAATTTTAATGGCGTTAGTTGGCGCAACACCCATACCCAAAATGCTTGCACAAAAAGCAAAAGTATTAAAGTACGTTGAGCCTTTGTTACTTGTTTCACTTTTATTTATCGTTACGGCATACCTTGTTGACGGTTCATTTAACCCGTTCTTGTATTTCAGATTCTAAGGAGGAGAAAATATGAAAGTTAAAGATATTTTAAACATAGCTTTATCAGGTGTTTTTATACTTGTTTTCTCCGCAATGTGCATTTTTTATGAAACGCCTGCTTATTCTGAAAGTGAAAGACGTGAGCTTTCGAAAATGCCTGAAATTACTTGGGAAAGCATTGTAAGCGGTGAGTTTTCAAAGGATTTTGAAAGCTATACCACCGACCGTTTTCCTTTCCGTGATTTCTTCAGAGGTGTTAAAGCTACCGTAAGATACGATGTTTTCCAGCAGATTGAAAATAACAAAATATATTTTAAAGATGGGCACATTTCAAAACTTGAGTACGTTAAAAGCGACGAAATGTTACAGTATGCAAGAGATTTATTCTTAAAAGTAAATGATAAATATCTTAAAGATGCAAGAAACGTTTACTTTGCAATGATTCCTGATAAAAACAAATACATTGCTGATATTTCCCTTGATTATGATGCTATCGAAGAATATTTCAAAAATGAACTTCCTTTTGAAAACATCAGCATATCCCATCTTTTAGATAAAGATGATTATTATTATACCGACAGCCATTGGCGTCAGGATGAAATTACTGACGTTGCAAAGGAGCTTTTAAGTAAAATGGGTGTTACCGTTGAAAGTGTTTATAAGGAAAACACTCTCGATGTTCCCTTTAAAGGCGTATGGCTTGGTCAATCAGCATTAAATGCTGAACCTGATACAATAACCTATCTTACAAACAGCGCAATAGATAAGTATAAGGTGTGGGTTTATAATGATCAGGGCAGATCACAAAGCAGCGTAACCTACAACTTTGAAAAGGCTGAAGGCAAGGATGCTTATGAATTCTTCCTTTCAGGTGCACAGTCAATAGTAGTAATCCGTAATTCTGAAAACACATCTAACAAACGACTTATTGTTTTCCGTGATTCCTTTGGCTCATCCATTGGTCCTTTGCTTGCTGAAGGCTATACCGAAACTATTTTAATTGACTTGCGTTATATAAAGTCTGACCTTTTAGATAAGGTTATGTACGGCAAGACCACCGGCATTCCTTTTAAGAACGCAGACGTATTATTTATGTATAGTACTTTATTGTTAAATAGTTCAACCGGGATGAAGTAAAAAGTGCAAAAATTCTTAAAACTGCGGGTTGCTCGTTGGCACAAGCTACATTTTACGCTTTCCACTTAAAAGGTGGAAAGCTTTTTTATTCCGCTG
>JAZOMK010000190.1:0-6228 GCA_045653985.1 Clostridia bacterium
AAAAAAATCAACTAATAAATAAGGAGTTTTTATTATGAAAAAGAGAATTTTAAGTCTGTTGCTTGCGTTGACAATTATATTTGCAATGATTCCCATGACGGCAACAGCGGAAAAAGAAGAATGCGTTTATCTTTCAATCAGCTATGACGGACAGTATATCAACGATAAAAACAATAAGCCTATTGTATATGTACCTATCTCATTAAACGATATCAAGGCTATTGATTTAACTGAATACGGTCTTGATAATATGCTTTACGATGCAGATGGTGATGGCGAATATGAAACAACTGCATTACAGCTTTTAATTTACGCCCACGAAGAACTTTACGGCGGTGATTGGGGCGAAGTTAATTTCGATGCACTTCCTGGAAGTTCATACTTTAAAGGTGGCATCTTTGGTTTTACTGAAAACCTTATGTACTTCCACAACGGTGATTTTCCCGTTGACGAATCACAGACAAGCGATTGGATGACCGTTGGTGCAACTTCAGACAGAATCGTTTTAGAAGCAGGCGATTTCTTGGACGTTGCAAGCTTTGAATGTTTCAGTTTTTTGTGGGATACCCTTGGTGGTTTCCACTTCTTTGCCGATGAAAACGAAAATCTTCTTCACGACTTCACCGCAGATGTAAACGAAACCTTGCAAATTAAGTTAATGCATTCATTCTGCAACCTTATGTTTGGTGAAGCCTATCTTTACGGTGCGGCAGATTACGAAGTTTACTACGGCAAAACCTACGGTGTGGCAGAAGGCACATTTATGACTGACGGTGACGGTAATTTTGATATTACCATTGAAAACCCGGGCACATATTATTTATGGTGCTATGGCGCAATCGGTTCTGATGACGGCACACATGGTGAGTGCGACCATTATGGCGAAACCGGTGAACCTTGTATCGTTTCAGCCCCTGCTTTTGCTAAAATCGTTGTTAAGGGTGATACTGCACCTGAAGCAACTGAAGCACCCCGCCAGCCACAGGACGTCAGCGCTGTACTTAACGCAACAATGGCACAACTTGCAAACACCGTTAAAGAGCCTTCCTTTGGTACAAACGCAGGTGAATGGACGGTATTCAGCCTTGCCCGTGGCGGATATTTTGCAAAAGATAACGCTTACTTTACCGATTATTATAATCGCATTGTAGAAACCGTTAACGAAACCGCATCAAGTATAAATTTAAACGGCGCTTTGGACAAAAATAAATCAACAGAAAACTCACGTTTAATCGTTGCCCTTTCTGCTATCGGCAAAGATGCAACAAGCGTTGGTGATTGGAACTTGGTTGAACCTTATAGTGCAAACGGAATTAACTGGATTAGAAAGCAAGGTATGAACGGCACAATATGGGCTCTTATTGCCCTTGATTCAGGCAATTACGAGACTTCTGACCCCACAATACGTCAGCAATGCGTTGATGCAATTTTATCAGCACGCCATAACGACGGTGGCTGGTCATTGGTAACGGCAAAGGCACAGCCATCTAACGTTGATATTACTTGTATGACTTTAACTGCCCTTTATCCTTACCGCAATCAGCCTGAAGTTGCTATAGCTTGCGAAGAAGCATTTAATTGGTTATCTGCTTCACAGCTTTCTACAGGTGGCTTCCCTTACGGCAACGGTGAAACAAGCGAAAGTTGTGCATGGGCAATCGTTGCCACAACCATGTGGGGAATAAACCCTGATACCGATGCACGTTTTATTAAAAATGGAAAATCTGCTGTTGATAATCTTTTAACATACTATATTGCTGATGCAAAAATGTTTGCACACGCAGGTAAAGAGCCTAACGCAATGGCAACTGACCAATCTTGCTATGCCCTTGTTGCATATAATCGTTTTGTAAATAATAAAACTGCACTTTATGATTATTCTGACGTTTCCTTTGACGAAAGCACTGTTGTCAGCGGAAACCCTAAAGCAACGCTTGGCGTGCCAACGCAGATTACCGACGATATGGGTAAAACCTTTAACGTTACAATTTCCATTGACCAATGGGATAATACTGCAAACTATAAGCTTATTGACTTTATTTTAAACGTTCCTGAAGGTTTATCCGTTACAAATGTTACGGTAGGCAACCGCCTTAACGGTGGTACGGTAAACTATAACCTTGAAGCCGAAACTGGTAAGCTTCGTGTTGTATATTTTGATGCTAACAATAATACTAACCTTACCCTTACAAATAACGAAAGCGGAAATGCTTTCCCTGCGCTTTTATTTACCGTAACATTTAAAGTTGAAAACGTTACGGCAGGTGAAAAGTTAGGAATCACTCTTGGCGGAATGTCCATTAAACGCAGTTCAGATTCTACTGACGAAAACGCAATGGTTATTGTTGATACTTCAAAATCAAGCGCAAACGTAAATGTTGTGCAGGGTATTTCTTTTAGCGCAGTTTGTCTTTACGTTGGTGATGATATCGACCTTATTCCATCAACTAAAAAGGCTGTAGCAGTTTCTGTTGTTGGTATAAAGAAAGCAACCAAGCTTACGTATAACGATGGTACAAACAACTATGAGTTCAAGTACAGCGAAGAAATTTCCAAAAAAACGGGCATCGATACGTACGTTGCGTTAGTTGATGCGTCCATCGAAATGACTAAATTTATAAATAAAGCAAACTTCTCTTTAAAGGAAGACAATGCAAGCCAGATTACCTTTGGTGATGCTAACGGTGATGGCGTAATCAATGCGCAGGATGCTTTGGCGGCTGTTGATACGTGGCTTCGCAAAACCGATGCACCTGATGAAAATAAGATTTTAGCGCTTAACGTAAACGGTGATAGCCGTATCAATACTTTTGATGCTTTGGGTATTGTTGAATCATTCGTTAATAACAGCGAATATGCGATTGTTGTTAAAGCATCAACACTTACATCAAATAATTAAATATTTTAAAAGGGGGGTGGAAAGCACTCTTTCACCCCTTTTATTTTTTTAGGAGAAATATTATGAGCAAAAGAAAATTAAACAAAAAAATAACAATCACGCTGATTATCAGTATATGTGTATTATTGCTTTTGCTGATAATATTTTTTATTTTTACAAAAAATCAATCACCACAAAATACAGCTGAGCCAACTTTAATAATAGAAACTCCGCAAAAAATAAGCAAATCACAGACTGAAACTTTTACACTTGACGTTACAATTTCTTCCTTTGGCGATGATATCTATCCTGCATCAAGTATGAGCATTTCCTTCGATGCTTCACGCCTTGAATTTATCGGTATTGAAGAAGGCAACGTGTTCATCCATAGTGATAGCGAGCTTAAACAAAAATTGCCTGATTGGAGCTGTAATCCGGAGCAGTGCAATAATACGGGCAAAATCAATATTATGTATCTTGATACAACAGGCGGTGCCAATGCCTTTAGCCAAAGCCTTCTTAATGAAGATGACAACGTTGTTTTAAGATTAAAATTCCGCCTTCGCGGTAGCGTGCGCAACGGTGATGTTTGTGATTTAATTTTTAATGATGCTATATTTGCATCTTCTGATGAAACAAAAAGTCTTGCAATGACAACTGATACGTTAAAAGTAAGAAACGGCAAGATTGTAATAGGAGAATAAAATGAAAAAACTTTTCTGTTTAATTTTTATATTTGCTTTTTTGTTTAATATCACCGCCTGCGAAGGCAATTTTGCACAAGTGGATTTAAAAGAGCCTCTTATAATACCTGAAAACGGCATTATTGAAAAACACGTGTTGGAACAAATTAAAAGCGAAAATGCCATTGCTACTTTTACGGGGCAATCAGGTGATATTAAATACGAGTGGATAGTTTTTGGCAGTGACATTAAAGAAACAAAGGACGTAAACTTTTTCATTGAAACCGAAAAAACCGACAAAGGCATTAAGGTAAATTTTAACCAAACTGAAGATTTTGGTTTTCCTGCCCTTTTATCTATTTATTTAAACGAAAAATGGGCGGTTAACAGCGCTACTGCATATAATGACGGAAATACAGTTTATTCCGTTTCGGTAACGGGAAGCAAAAACAGTATATTGAATTTATCTATCAATAAAATTGTAGATGTTTGTGAAATTCTGCCTGATGAATTAGCACAGCCTGAAGAAATAATTCAAAATGAAAGTATTTCGGTTGATGCGCCTGATAATATTACACAAAAAGAAGAACCTACACCAACAAACAAAGTTGATGATTATCTTTCAGGCACACAAAATACCGTTGAAGATAACCGTGTGTATTCTGATGGTCAAAGCTCATTAAAAGATAAATACGAAACAGACCCTGTGCCCGAAGGCAAGCCTATGCCTGTTGAACCTGAAAATCAGGAAGTAGATAAAGGCAAAAAATATACCTGCTATTTTTCCATTGAGTGTTCCACAATACTTAACAACTTAAAGGACCTTGACCCTGATAAGCGTGAGCTTGTTCCTTCTAACGGCGTAATTTTGCCACTTACAAAGGTAACTTTCTATGAGGGTGAATCTGTTTTTGACGTGCTTCAGCGTGTTTGCAAAGAAAACAATATACATATAGAATCTTCATGGACGCCTATTTACAACAGCGCCTATATTGAAGGCATACACAACTTATACGAATTTGATTGTGGCGCACTTTCAGGCTGGATGTATCGTGTTGACGGCTGGTACCCCAACTACGGTTGCTCACGTTATCAATTAAAAGACGGTGAAAAGGTAGAGTGGCGTTACACCTGCGATTTAGGTAAAGACGTTGGCTGTGATTGGTTGGCAGGTTCATAATATGAAAGATTGTTTTAAAGATTTTCACCCCTTTATAAATTTACTTTATTTTGCATTGGTTATCGGCTTTTCGCTTGCTTTAAAGCACCCATTGACGCAAGGCATTGCTCTTTTTTGCGCCTGTTTTTATACCATATCTGTTGATGGCAAAAAAAGCGTGTTATTTTTATTAAAATACTGCTTGCCAATGGTCATATTAACTGCTTTTCTTAACCCTGCCTTTAACCACGAAGGCACTACCATTTTGCTTTATTTTTCAAACGGTAATCCATTAACTTTAGAAAGCATTTTGTACGGGTTTTCTTCAGGTGTATTGCTTATCACCTTGCTTTTGTGGTTTTCTTCTTTTAACAGAGTAATGACCAGCGATAAATTCATCTATCTTTTTGGTAAAATTATCCCTGCATTATCCTTGATATTAAGTATGTCCCTTCGTTTTGTGCCCAAGTTTAAGGCGCAAATGAAAACCGTTAGTGATGCGCAAAGAAGCATTGGCAGAGACGTTTCAAGTGGCAGCCTTTGGCAACGGACAAAAACCGCCATTTTGATTTTTTCTATTATGATTACCTGGTCCCTTGAAAACGCTATTGAAACGGCAGATAGTATGAAAAGCCGTGGTTACGGTTTAAAAGGCAGAACTGCTTTTTCTATTTACCGTTTTGATGAACGTGATAAATATGCGCTTATATGGATTTTATTCTGCGGTCTGTTTTTATTAAGCGGCACAATGCTTTCTGCATTCGGTTTCAGGTATTTCCCAAACATCCGCTATGCCGCATTTAATATGACAACCATTCCTTTTTATTTTGTATTTTTATCTTTGTGTATAACACCCGTTTTAATAAACTTTAAGGAGGAGAGAAAATGGAAAACTTTAATTTCAAAAGCGTAAATTTTGCATATCCCGAACAAGAAAATAAAGCACTCCAAGATATCTCCTTTACTGTTAATCAGGGTGAATTTTTAATTCTTTGCGGACCATCAGGCTGTGGCAAATCCACTCTTTTAAGGCATCTTAAATCTTGCCTTGCACCACACGGAGTATTAACGGGTGAAATTTTATTTAATAATAAACCTTTAAACGAAGTTGACGAGCGTACCCAATCCCAGAAAATCGTTTTTGTAATGCAATCACCTGAAAATCAGGTAGTTACCGATAAAGTGTGGCACGAGCTTGCCTTTGGGTTAGAAAGTTTAGGCTATGATACGCCAACAATCAGGCGCAGAGTAGCCGAAGTTGCGGCATTTTTCGGCATTGAAAATTGGTTTTATAAAAACGTTACAGAGCTTTCAGGCGGACAAAAACAACTTTTAAGCTTGGCTTCCGTTATGGCAATGAGTCCTGAAATATTAGTGCATGATGAGCCTACTGCACAGCTTGACCCCATTGCCGCTTCTGATTCTTTAGCGCTTCTTGGCAAAATCAATCGTGAGCTTGGCATTACAATTATTTTAACTGAGCATCGTTTGGAAGAAGCATTTCCCTT
>JAZOMK010000191.1:0-3226 GCA_045653985.1 Clostridia bacterium
ACTTTCGTTTTCTTCATAGGGGCAATCTTCTTCAAAACCAACGTAGAAGTTGTCAAGATAAATTGATTCAAGAGTGCACTTGTTCAAACCATCAAAGCAAATATTCCAAGGCTCTTTCGAAGCAAGGTCTGCCTCAGTTACTTCGAGGGAAAAGGTTACTCTCGTCCATTCACCGGCATAGACATCAAGATTACCGGCTGTGCAGTAACTTTTACCTAATTCGGTACATTTTGAATAACCGTCAACAGTAGAAGTACGCAAACGAATTAAACAACCGGTAACATCATCATTTTTGGTATAAACATCAAGGGAAACGTATATCGTTGTTTCTTCAGTAACGTTATTAAGTACGAAAGGACGGATATCAATTTGCGGGGAAGCATAGCTTTTATCAGGGTTATTTGAGTAACAAAGCACTTTGCCTTCGCCCGTTGGGTTATTTGCCACCCTTACGTTGCCACCACCTAAAGTAGTCCAAAGGGATTCCCCGTTTTCAAAGGTTGCACTGCCTTCAGGAACAAAATTTTCCTCTTCAGCAAAAGCCGTAAGAGTAATAATCCCTGAAAGCAAGCATAAAATCAATAAAACCGATAATAATTTTTTCATAAACTTATTCCTCATATCATATATTGTAATGTATATTAAATAATTGGTTTAGTGCTTTTTTGCACCTTTTATAAAAAACGGCTATCACAAAGATAGTCGTTTTTGAATTTGCTTGTTTTTTAGATTATGCCATTATTTTTTAAGCAAAATTCAAGCAGTTTGAATTAGTATCACTTATCGCTGGGCAATACTTCCCAATCCTCAGGTGGTTCGCCAAGGTCAATTACATCCATAACCTTTCCGCCTTCCAATGCTGATTGATGAGCCATAAGGCCCGGTATATTCCAGCGTGCTACCGCCCATATATTTGTAGGTGAAAGTTTACCTGTATCATAGGCACGGCAGAAATCATCAATAAGGAAATGATGTGTGCCGTTGTGTCCGTTTTCTATGCCGTCATACTCCTTAGGAAGTCTTTCCGTAGGTTGTATAGGCGAAACATCAAAGAATCCTGCGCCATCAGCAATTCGCTGAATAGCTGTATCGTAATCCTCACAAATCTGAGTATAGATATTTTTAGGTTGTAATTGTTCCGTTACGTCAATCATATCAACCTTTGTGTTATTATCTTTTTTCCACGTTGACAAATGATGCCTTGCAACAGAAAATTCATATGCGCCATCTGTACCATAAAACTGTGAAATATAGGTTTCGGGAGCTTTCCAGCCAACACTACGATTTTCGCTGATACGTGCTATACCGCCATTGGAAAGTTCTAACAACATTACGGTATTTGAGAAAGGATTATTGTATAAATTTTGTCCGTCTGTTCCGTAAATATCATTTCTGTTAATTTCTTTATACCCCATTGCTACAACCTTTTTAGCATATACGCCAGGCATAGTGCTAAGAATCATAGACGTTGAATGAGTTGGATAAAACATAGGCGGAATGCCTGCAAACTTCTTCCAATCCTCACCGCCTGAACTACGGAAACTTTGCTCCATATTTCTTATATCGTGGTTATAATGAGCTTCGCCGTAAGTGAATTTACCAAAAGTGCCTTTTTCAAATTCTTTACGGCAGAAAATTGCAGGGGCACGGTAAAAGCCGGTTTCACCCATCGAATATGTAAGGCGTGTTTCTCTTACAAGTTTTTCGATTTCGATAAGCTCGTTTATATCAACTGCACCGGGCACGGCACTATACACGTGTTTGCCTGCCTTTAATGCTGATATAACCATTTTGCCATGAGCAAAACGCTGAGTAAATATAGCAACTGAGTTTATTTCTGTTGAATTTAAAGCATCCTCAAAACTATCTATTATTTCAACGCCAAAATTTTTAGAATAAGTTTCCGCACGCTCCCTGATTATATCGCAAACGTAAACCTTTTCAACTGAAGGATGTGCTTTAAATAAAGGAACAAAAAAACGAGCAAATCTGCCACAACCGATAATGGCTATTTTTATTTTTTCTTTTCTGATTAACATTATTTTTTCTCCTCTTTCTTTTCAGTAGTAAATTCCCACTGTTTTTGCCTCTTTAATGTTTTAAATTGTTCAACGTCTAATTTCCAATCTTCATTCTCTCGAAATTTTCTCTTGAATTTTTTTTCGAGTACACCTTTTTCCTCTAAATGTATGTAACATGCTCTGTCGCACGCTCTCCCGCATATACTTGTTCTGTAATAATGTTTTGCAGGAGGATAGAAAAAAGTATTATTCATTATCTTTTTAGCAAGTTCAATATTTATATCAGCCTCACCTGCTATAATTTCTAACCTATTCTCAAAATCAATATACGCATCAGGTGGCATGAATGGATTTTTGCTGCCATTAGCACCGTTATAATAAACCGCACATCTCCATGAATCCAACTTACCCGATGAATCAATAGCTTTTCCCGGACAAGCCTTTATACATTCACCGCACTTATCGCAAAGATTATTCTGCACGAGTTCTGTGGGTTCAATTTCCATATCAGTCAAAATAAAGCAATATCTTATAAATGGACCATACTCTTTAGTTAAAAGAGTATCAATCATACTTCTCTCACCAAGACCACATTTTACTGCACAATCAAGGAAATCAATTTGATTTTCCGCCTTTATTCCGCGAACAACATCAGTATAATCAACTTCCGGATTAGTGCCCTCCTCATCATTAACTATAAGTTGATTTTTTCTTTGAGGAACAGCCTCAAAGCCTTCTTCTTCAATTAGATTACTAACATTGATGATGGCCAAAGGCATTACGGTTTCTTCAAGATTTTCAACACCCATTGTTGTATATTGATAATAAGTTGTACCTTCTTCGACACCTCTGTATATACCGCGAAGCACGCGGAAGCCAAGGCCTATTACGGTTTTTGTTTCAGGAAACACCTTGAATATCGCATCATCGGGAGAAAATCGACACGCAGGTGCAAAACCAACGATATCGGCATCATATTTCTCAGCCAACTCTATAATTCTCTTTTTCATATTTTGCCAATCTCCTTTAAATGTTTGTAACAAGCCATTTCACATTTTTTACCACAAAGGCATGGAACGTAACCAAAATGTGTGTTAGGCAGTATTTTCAAGCTATCATAAACTTTTAAAGCACTTTCCTTATCAAACTTCTTATCGCCGTTTAATATTGCATCTCGCTCAGGATTATCCCTAAGAAAATCATCA
>JAZOMK010000192.1:0-7041 GCA_045653985.1 Clostridia bacterium
CGTAATTGCTCAGCACCTATGGTGCTTGTTGCACTTCAGCCAAGAAGTGCAATGGATTATACAAAGGCAAACACCTTTATGCAGCTTGAAAATGATAACATCTGTTCAGTTCCCGAGTTCTGCGGTGTTGCTTCAAGAATGAACAAAACTATCCACGATATTATTATCGGCACACTTTATAATGATAAAAAGGCAGAAGAATCCATTAGAGAATGGTGCCTTATCGGTAAGACTCTTCGCAAAATGAAGGGTTCACGTATTGCGCTTATGGGCCACGTGCTTGAAGCTATGTACGATATGCACACCGATCCTACTGCAGTATTCAATGCTTTCGGCATCCACGTACCGCTTCTTGAAATTGACGATCTTTTAACTGAGTATCATAACGTTACCCAAGAAGAGATTGATGAGCAGACGCAGATTATAAAAGAAGAATTTGATATGCCCGAACCTAAGAGTGATCCCGTTACAATGAAGCTTACAGATGAAGACCTTTTCTATGCTGCAAAAGCTTCCGCCGCACTTGAAAGATTCAGAAAGACTCATAAGCTTGATGGTCTTGCATACTTCTATAACGGTGCTGAAGGCAGCGAAAACCGTAAGCTTGCAGGCTCACTTATTTTGGGTAACTCAATGCTTATTGCACGCGGTGTACCTATGTGCGGTGAGTTTGATATTAAAACTTGTATCGCTATGATGATTATGGATACCATCGGCATTGGCGGTAGCTTTGCTGAAATCCATCCTTTCGATTTTGACAGCGATTGTATCCTTGTTGGTCATGACGGACCTCACCACATCCAGCTTGCACAGGGCAAACCCGTTGTACGTTCACTTAAAAAGTATCACGGCAAAGAGGGTAGCGGCGCATCAGTTGAGTTTAAGCTTAAAGAAGGTCCTTTCACAATGCTTGGTATTAACCAGACTGCAGACGGCTCATTCCGTTTTGTAATTGGTGAAGGTATTTCAAATGCAGGACCTATTCCTCCCACAGGCAACACAAATACACGTGCTTCTTTTGCACCTGATACACCTACCTTTATTAAAAATTGGTGCTTAGCAGGTCCTACACACCACTTTGCTTTAGGTACAGGTAACTATGCTTCAACCTTAGAGAAACTCGGTAAAGTTCTTGGTGTTGAAACAATCGTTGTAGGCACAAATAAGTAAGCGAGGTTTTTAGTATGTATAACGTAAAACTTTATGATTACGTACCCAAACCACAGCCGGTAAAAACTGATTATATTATCGGTGCGCACTATTATCCTGCATGGAAAAAGGGTTCAGCAGGACTTCACAAGGGCTTTGATCAGTTCCTTGATTATCCTGAAAGGTTGCCTTTATTGGGTAGATATGATGAAGAAAATCCCGAGGTTACTGATTGGGAAATCAAGTGGGCGGTTGAGCATGGTATAAATTGCTTTATTTATTGCTGGTATCGCTATAAGCATAATCAGGGCAAAAAAGTAACGGTTGAAGATCTCCGTTGCGCACATGGTATACATGAAGGTCTTTTTAAGGCTAAATATCAGAATATGATTAAGTTTGCCATTATGTTTGAGGCGCAGGAAAGATGGTCGAATACTGATTCAAAGGATTTTGAAGAAAATCTTTTACCCTTCTGGATGGAAGAATATTTTACAAAAGAAAACTATCTTGTTATTGATAATAAACCGGTGCTTTACGTTTACGATTTCCAAAACTGCGTTCGTGATGGTTTTGGCGGACCTGAAAAGCAAGCAGAAGCCTTTGCAAAAGCTCAGGAATATGCCAAAAAATTCGGCTTTGACGGCATAAATTTCCAGATTGAGTATCGTTTTGACGATCTTACACGATATGAAGAATATAAAAAGGGTGGCTATGATTCAACCTTTACATATTGCTGGGAAGTTGAACAGTTAAGACCTACTCAGGATGAAATCATCAAAGCACAAATGAAGGCTATGGATATACGTGCAAAGGAAGATCCTTATTTCTTCATTCCTCTTGCAAGTAAGCAGTGGGATCCTCGCCCCCGCATGGATATTATGCCCGAACTTTACGGCACACCCGAAACAAGCTCACTTTGGAATCTTCAGCCTGATTCATGGCGCAAACTTCTTGAAAATATTAAGGAGTTTATGGCGAAAATGCCCAAGGATGCACTTTCTTCAAAGGTACTTATCCTTGATAACTGGAATGAGTGGGATGAAGGCCATTACCTTTCACCACACTATGAAGGCGGCTTTAAATACTTGCAGGCTGTACGTGAAGTGTTTACTGAGCGCGACAATCTTCCCGATTACCGCACACCTGAATTTTTAGGCTTTAAACCCTATCATGGTAATTGGGGCGATGCTGATTATTCAGAATATTGCAAGGGTAAAAAATTAGAAGACTAAGTTTTTTGACAGATGCTTTTTTGCGTCTGTCTTTTTTTACTTTTCAAAAGGGGGCAAATGTTGTATAATATCAAAAAAGAGGTGAGTGTTACGAAAAAATCTTTTAAACTTTCCCCGGCAAGAATTATCATTCTTGGGTTTTTGGCGATTATTTTAATAGGCACGTTTTTATTGATGCTTCCTATATCCAAAAAAGGCGAAGGCTCAGCTTCCTTTCTTGAAGCCTTGTTTACTGCAACTTCAGCAACCTGCGTTACAGGTCTTATCGTGCAGGATACGGCTACATATTGGTCTACCTTTGGCCATAGCGTTATAATTACGTTGATTCAGATAGGCGGTATGGGCGTTATAACTGTTGCGGCGGCATTGACTATGATTGCAGGCAGAAAGATAGGCCTTGCACAGAGAAATCTTATAAAAGAATCTATTTCGGCACCTCAGGTAGGCGGTATTGTACGGCTTATAAGGTTTGCAATTAAGGGTATGCTTCTTATTGAACTTATCGGTGCGTTATGTCTTATGCCTACGTTTATAAGTAAGTTTGGTGTTATAGGTATATGGTATGCCTTCTTCCATTCTATTTCGGCTTTCTGTAATGCAGGTTTTGACCTCATGGGTAATTTTTCATCCCTTACGGCTTTTTCAGGCGATTACATTGTAAATATAGTTGTAATATTGCTTGTTGTTATTGGCGGTATCGGCTTTTTAACGTGGGAAGATATAATTACGCATAAATGGCGCGTAAATAAATACCGTATGCAAAGTAAGGTTATTCTTGTAACAACTGCCGTCTTGCTGGTTGTGCCTGCAATATATTTTTTCATATTTGAATATTCGTCTTATGCGCTTAAAGAAAGAACGCTGTTATCGGCTTTTCAATCAATGACTATGCGTACGGCAGGCTTTAATTCGGCAGATCTTGCCTTAACTTCTGAGGCGGGGCAGGGCGTAATGATATTTTTAATGCTTATAGGCGGTGCGCCCGGTTCAACGGCAGGCGGTATGAAGATAACTACGCTTGCGGTACTTGTATCCCTTGCAATATCGGTGTTCTTAAATAAAAAAGATGCACAGCTTTTTAAACGCAGGATACCTGAAAGCGCATTAAGAAATGCAGGAACGATACTTACCCTTTATGTTTGTCTTTTCTTTTTAAGTGCCATTGTAATAAGCATGATTGAAGGGTTGCCCCTTGTTACCTGCTTATTTGAAACTGCATCGGCAATAGGTACGGTTGGTGTTACTTTAGGCATAACGCCAACGCTTTCAATAGCATCGAAAATCATTCTTATTATGCTTATGTTTTTTGGTAGAGTGGGCGGGCTTACACTTATATTTGCAGCTGTTAAAGGCAATAACGGTGTGGAACTTAAATTGCCCGAAGAAAAAATTACTGTAGGTTAGGAGAATTTTTATGAAAAGCAAATCAGTTTTACTTATAGGTCTTGGCAGATTCGGTACGCAAATAGCAAAAAAACTTTATGAAATGAATCATAAAGTTATGGCGATAGATAACAGAGAGGAACGGGTGCAGGCTGTCAGCAGTTTTGTTGAGGTTGCACAGACGGGTGATGCTTCAAATGAGGATGTTTTACGTTCACTTGGCGTTGACAATTATGATGTTTGCATTGTTGCCATTGCTGATGATTTTAAAAGCTCACTTATAACAACTTCAAGGCTTAAAGAGCTTGGCGCACAGTACGTTGTTGCCCGCGCGGCAGACGATATACATGCAAAACTTTTAAAGGATAATGGTGCTGATGAAGTTGTATATCCTGAAAAACAGTTTGCTGATTGGACAGCTATCAGGTATACTTCCGAACACGTGCTTGATTATATTGTGCTTGATGACGGCTATTCTATTTTTGAAATCAACGTGCCTGAAAAGTGGGTTGATAAAAGCATTATTGAGCTTGATGTACGTAGAAATCACTATATCAACATAATCGCGATTACCGTAAACGGAAAGATGAATATGACGGTTACACCTAACACCGTACTTACTAAAGAAAATACTATCTTCGTTGCAGGCAAAGACGAGGATATCCGCAAGTGTTTTAAAATTTGACTTTTTTTTGAATGTTAATAACATGCCTTTAATATAATATATGTAAAGTGAAAAATATTTTACTTTACATTAAAGCCGTTTTATAGTATTATATTACTGTATGTTATTATGTCCTGATATCAGGATACATATAAAATCCATAGGAGGGTATTATATATGTCAATTAAAACGACAACTCAGTTTGGAACAACAACTATTTCCGATACCGTTTTAGCAACTATTGCAGGCATTGCAGCTTGTGATTGTGCAGGTATTGTAGGCATGGCAACTACAAGCACTGTTGAAGGTATTGTGGAACTTCTTAAAAAAGAAAGTTTAACAAAGGGCATCAAAGTTAATACAAGTGGTGATGCTGTTAAGTTTGAACTTTACGTAATTATCGAATATGGCGTATCAATGGTTGCTGCAGCACATAACGTTATTGAGGCAGTAAAATATTCAGTTGAATCGCAAACAGGCCTTAAAGTAGAAAATGTTGACGTTATTGTTCAAGGAATAAGAGTGTAAGGCAGAAAGGACGAATATGGTATATTCAACTATAAACGGCTCTACATTGCGCGAAATGGTAATTGCCGCGGCTAATATGCTTGAGGCAAATAAGCAGAGCCTTAATGATCTTAACGTTTTCCCCGTACCTGATGGTGATACGGGTACAAATATGTCCCTTACAATGCAATCAGTTTTAAAGGAAGTTACTGCTGTGCAGGAAGACGACCTTGCAAGCGTTGCAAAGGCTATGGCTCGTGGCGCACTTAAAGGTGCACGCGGTAACAGCGGTGTTATTCTTTCACAGATTCTCCGCGGTTTTGCAAAACAGTTTGAAACCGTTACAGAAGCAACAAGCAGGGATGTTACAAAGGCTTTAACCTTAGGCCAGGAAACCGCTTACAAAGCAGTTATGAAGCCTAAAGAGGGTACAATTCTTACAGTTATCCGCGTGATGGCTGAAAAGTCCCGCTATGAATATGAAAGAAGTCTTGCTGATTTATTTGATTTTTCAATTAAAATAGGTGAAGAGACTCTTCTTAAAACACCTGATATGCTTCCGCAGCTTAAAAAAGCAGGCGTTGTTGATGCAGGTGGTCAGGGCCTTATGGTAATTATGCACGCATTCAGCGCAGTTATTCATGGCGAAGTTATCCCTGATGAAATTGAGCCTTTCGCTTTCTCCAATGCTGATGACGCAATTTCAAGAAGCACAGCTGATGAAGTTGCTGAAATGGATGAAATCACCTTTGCTTATTGTACTGAATTTTTCATTCAACAGCTTAAAGCAGGTGTTGATGAGCAGGCAGTTGATAAGTTAAGAAACAAGCTTGCAAAAATCGGTGATTCACTTGTTGTTGTAGGCGATCCTGAGCTTATAAAAGTTCACGTTCACACAAATGATCCCGGCAATGCACTTCAGATGGCACTTGAACTTGGCGAACTTGATAGAATCAAAATTGAAAATATGGTTCAACAGCATCGTGAAATCGTTGAGGAATATGCTAAAAATATGAAGGAAATAGGCGTTGTTGCCATTGCTACGGGCGAAGGCTTTACAAACTTATTTACTGATCTTGGTGTTGACTATGTTGTAACGGGCGGTCAGACCATGAACCCAAGTACAGAAGATATTTCTGCCGCTGTTAAAAAGGTTCATGCAAAGTCGGTTATCATTCTTCCCAACAACTCAAACATTATTCTTGCGGCTGAACAAGCGCAGGACTTTACTGATAAAAAGCTTTTTGTTGTTCCTACAAAAACAGTACCTCAGGGTATAGCCGCAATGCTTGCTTTTGATCCTGAAGCAGATGGCGAGAGTAATGCCGAAAATATGAAGGATGGTTATTCAAATATTCTTACCGGTAGTGTTACATATGCAGTACGCGATACTGAGTATGACGGCAAAGAAATTCATGAAGGTAACATCTTAGGTCTTGCAGAAGGTAAAATCGCTTGCTGTGGTGAAGATATTAAGGCAACCGCTATTGAACTTACTGAAAAGCTTATTGAAGAACAAAGTGATCTTATCACAATTTATTACGGTCAGGATGTTACTGAAGACGATGCAAACGAAATTGCAGACCAATTAAGTGAAAAATATCCTGATACGGATTTTGAAGTCATCTCTGGCGGTCAGCCCGTATACTTCTACTTGATTTCAGCAGAATAAAACATTGGGCGGAATTTAATCCGCCCTTTTTTACGAAGGTTTTTATGGAAAATAATATTATAAAATGTATGTTGGATTTAGGCGAAGCAATGCTTTTTGCAGGTGCGGAAATTCATCGTATCGAAGATACCCTTTTGCGTGTTGGTACGTCCTTTGGGTTAAAACGTGTTGATGTTTTTGTTTTGACTTCTACCGTAAATCTTACCGTTACTTATGAATCCGATATATGCGAAACGCAAACAAGGCGCATTGTAAAGGGCTCTTCAACCAATTTTGATATGTTAGAGGAACTTAACAGCCTTTGCCGTAATTGTGCAAATATGAGCATACGTGAATTTGACGAAAAATTAAAAGAAATTACCGCTGTAAAAGCAAGAAAAACGAAAATTTGCTTTGGCAGTATTCTTGCTGCATTTGCCTTTGCACTTTTCTTT